>NZ_JBRJGU010000006.1:0-281615 GCF_053628655.1 Porphyrobacter sp. MBR-49 | reverse complement strand
ACGGTGTTGAACTGCGGCAGGCCAATGTGCGTGGTACCGCCCTTGCCGGGGGTCACGCCGCCAACCATCTGCGTCCCGTAATCGAGCGCGGCCTGCGTGTGGAAGGTGCCGGTGTTGCCGGTCATCCCCTGGGTGATGACCTTGGTGTCTTTGTTTACGAGGATGCTCATTCGGGTCCGCCTTTTATTCGTCACCCCGGCGAAGGCCGGGGCCCAGTTCAGCTACAAACCAACTCGAACAGGTCGTTCCAGTCGGGGTTCATTTCTTCAATCCGCCGCAGCTTCCAAGTCCGCTGCCATTCCTTTATCTGCTTTTCACGCGTGATGGCCGCTTCGATGGTGTCGTGGCGTTCGAACCAGACCAGCATTTTGCAGCCATATTTCTTCGTGAAGCCTTCGATCATTCCTTCGCGGTGTTCCCAGACCCTCTTGGGCAAGTCGCTGGTGACACCGATGTAAATCGTTCCGTTGCGGCGGCTCGCCATGATGTAAACGAAGCCGCCATGTTCCATTCAGTCGTCACCCCGGCGCCAAAAAACCTTGGGGCCGGAACCCAGTCCTGCCGCGGCCTCTGGGCCCCGGCCTGCGCCGGGGTGACGAGAAGTAATGACCTTCGTGTCTTTGCTTGCGAGGATGGACATTGAGTTAGTCTCCAAGTTCCGAAACGGTCTTTGATGACCGAAAGAGAGAAATCAGGGCACCGCAAACGAAAGCGAGCCAAGCTGCAACAAGTGGCCCAAACACGAAAAGAAGCATCAAGATGCCAAATTGACTTTCGTGAAGGGGTGGCCCGGCTGTCGAAATCTCAAGCCAAGCCGCCAAACCAAAAAACGGCAGATTAAGAAGCCCCGCCACAATCCACTTCCGATAGAACCCCAACCAGCCAAAACCGGCCATCAGAGCTACAGTTAGGAGTGGGAGGGCTACCTTTATCACGCCAGCGAGCCATCCAGCGCCTTGCACGCCTCAAGCAGTTCCTTGACCGCATCGACGCTGACGCCGAGGTTGGTCTTTTCCTCGTCGGTCAGGCTGATTTCGATCACCTCTTCCGCGCCGCCTGCGCCGATCACCACCGGCACGCCGACATAGAGCCCGTCGACGCCGTACTTGCCGTCAACCTGCACCGCGCAAGGCAGGATGCGCTTTTGATCGTAGAGGTAGGCTTCGGCCATCGAAATGGCGCTGGTGGCGGGGGCGTAAAACGCCGATCCGGTGCCGAGCAGCGCGACAATCTCACCGCCGCCCGCGCGGGTGCGCTTGACGATTTCGCCGAGGCGGTCTTCGGAAATGCCCTTGATCTTCGCCATGTCGGCCACCGGAATGCCGTTGATGGTCGAATAGGACAGCACCGGCACCATCGTATCGCCATGTCCGCCGAGCACGAAGGCGTTCACATCCTTCACCGAAACGCCGAATTCCCACGCGAGGAAGGTGGCAAACCGCGCCGAATCCAGCACACCTGCCATGCCGACGACCTTGTTGGCGGGGAGGCCCGAAAATTCGCGCAGCGCCCAGACCATCGCGTCCAATGGGTTGGTGATGCAGATCACGAAAGCATCGGGGCAGTTGGCAGCGATGCCTTCGCCGACCGACTTCATCACTTTCAGGTTGATGCCGAGCAGATCGTCGCGGCTCATGCCGGGCTTGCGCGCGACACCGGCGGTGACGATCACCACATCCGCGCCTGCAATATCGGCGTAATCGGTGGTGCCGGTGATGCGGGCGTCAAACCCTTCGACCGGGCCGCACTGCGACAGGTCAAGCGCCTTGCCCTGCGGCACGCCGTCAGCGATGTCGAACAGCACGACGTCGCCGAGGCCTTTGGTGGCTGCGAGGTGAGCGAGCGTGCCGCCGATGTTACCGGCGCCGATCAGCGCGATTTTGGTGCGGGCCATAATTGGACTTCCTTCCCTGATCCATCGGGACGAAGTGAAAGGCGCAAAAGGCCGGTGCCTGCCCCGTCCCGAGCGGCTGGGCACCCATTACATAGGCATTACATAGGGCGCGGTAGGCCGCTGTAAATGCGATTGCAACCGCCAAACGGTCGGACGCGGTAACTATCTTTGCAAATAGTTCGCAATTGCATTAAATGTGTCAAAACAATGGCTCAGGGAAATGCCGTAGCGTCGCTGTGGTGAGGTCAAGCAGAGGCGGTTTTGCCGATTGCCGCTGCGGCACGGCGGCGGTCGAACATTCCGGTAATCGCCAGCCAGTGCGCGCTTGCCTCGGTGTCGCCCGCCGCACGGGCGTGTTCGGCTTCATCCAGCGCCGCTTTGACAGCGCCTAGCCCATGCACTGCAAAGTGGCGCAGCGCATCGGTCAGCAGCGGATCGAAGGTCGCCTTGGGCCGCGCGCCATCGCCATCATCATTGGCGGCGCTCACCTGCGCCAGATGCACCAGCCCGCGTGCTTGTGCATACCAGCCGGTCAGGCGGGCAGGGTTGCGGGCGGGGGCAAAACGGACGGACATGGCAGGGGCTTTCTGGCTATTGATGCACGCGCCGGGAAGGGGATGGGCGCGCAGCAATGGCAATAACCCCGCGCCGCTAAGGCTTGGTGTGATAACAGGGTTTCGGGACGCTTAACCCTGTTCTGCGGGTTTGCGCGCGGTGGTTATTCGGCTGCGGCTGGCTTGCCGGGCTGCGCCTTCCACTGGCCCGCGCGGGCATATTCCTCACGCACCGCGCCGGTGCCGCTGGCTGGCTCACGCGGCAGAGTGTCCGCCTGCTGCGGGGCGGGCGGTTTCGCGGATGGGGCGGATGAGGCGGCCACTGGCCCCGGATCATAGGCGATCACCGGGCGGCCGGGCGCAGGTTCATAGGTTGCGGCCAGCGGCACGGCAGTGCTCCGTCCGCTTACCACGGGTTCAAATCCGGCATAGGCGGTGCGGAACGCCGCCGCTTCGCCGCCCGCGCCGCGATTGCGATAGAACCGGTGCGCGCCGATGGTTCCGATATGGTCGAGGCTGCCCGCCCACTGCGGATTCACCCACAGCGTATGGTAATGGGTGGCATGGCCGACCGGGGCATAGACGCTGCCGGACAGGGCGTCCGCCGCGATCCGCTGCGCCTGCGCCCAACTTGCCCCTGCGGGCCGCCGCGCAAGGCTGCCGTCGCAGGTAAAGGTGAACTGGCACCCGGTGCTGCGCTGCGATCCCTGATACACCACCCCGCACACGCTGGCGGGCCATGATGGGTGGGCGACGCGGTTCAATACCACCTGCGCCACCGCGCGCTGCCCCGCCTCGCTTTCGCTGGCGGCTTCGTACCATACGGCCTGCGCGAGACATTCCTGCGCGCGGGCGTGGGTGAGGCCCGCGCCTGCGGAGAAAAACGGCTTGGCAGGCGCGCCAACGTCGATCAGCGCGCCCAGCGCACGTCCGCCCTCGGCCATGCCTTTGGTCAGCGGATCGGCAGTGGGCAAAGCCACCAGCGCCGCGCCGGTCGGATCGGCCATGTAGTAGAATGCCGATCCCGGAAAGCTCATGCCGGGGCGTTCAAACGGCAGCGCGGCGGCGGCGGCATTGCGGGTAGATAGCGCGGCGGTGCTTTCCAGCGCAGGGCCGGGCAGGCTGGCAAACCCGCCGGGCGCGGCCATTGCGGGCACGGTGATTGCGGCGATCAGCACCGCGATGCGCTTGCGCCAGCCGTTCGGGATCGCGGGCAGCGCAAAACGGCTGGCAGGGGCGATAAACGCAAAGGAGGCGTGTGCGCGCGGCATGGTCATTCCGGCCCTATCGACAAGCCCCTGCGGCGGCGAGCGCGCGCTGCCCCCGCGTCCCGAAACCGGACAGGTGCGGGCGCAGATTTAATCCCCGCCGTCAGGCCACACGCCCATGCTTGCACGCCTGCCCGCACCGCCCTATCGCCGGGGCCGGATATGGCGCGGGATGGCAACAGCAATGGGATCGCGCGTGCGCGGAAGGGCGCGCTGCTGGCGGGCGTGTTGCTGGCTGCAGCCTGCGCCCCTGAGCGCGCGCCGGGCGCCAGCGATAGCGGCCCCACCATCGTCAGCCTCAACCCCTGTATCGACGCGATACTGGTCGAAGTCGCCGCGCCCGGTCAGGTGCTGGCGCTGTCGCATTATAGCCGCGATTCCGGCTCCAGTTCTATCCCGCAGGATGTCGCCGCGCGCTACGGCGTGACCGGCGGCACGGCGGAGGAGGTGATCGCACTCGCACCCGATCTGGTGCTGGCCTCAAGCTTCCTGCCGCAGCCGACCCGGCAGGCGCTCGAACGCGCGGGGTTGCGGGTGGAGACCTTTGGCAGCCCCACAACGGTTGCCGCGAGCATCGCACAGGTGCGCGAAGTCGCTGCGATTGCCGGACGCGGGCTAGAAGGCGAATGGCTTGTGCGTGACATGGCGCAAGCGGCAACGCCCGCCGATCATGCGCGCCCGATTGCCACGCTGCTGTGGCAACCGGGCGAGATTGTGCCGGGCAACGCGACGCTGGTGGCCGAAATGCTGCGGGCCAAGGGCTTTGCCAATCACGCCGATGCGATAGGGCTGGGGCAGGCCGATTTCGCCGCGCTGGAAACCGTGCTGGCCGATCCGCCCGAATTGCTGCTGGTGGCAGGCGACAGTGCGGGGCAGCGCCATCCGCTGCTGGCCGGGTTGAGGGCAACGCAGGTCGAACCGCTCGATCCGCGCCTGCTGTTCTGCGGCGGGCGGACGGTGGTGGGGCTGGGGATGAGGCTCGACCAAATCCGGGCAAAGCTGCCATGAACCGCGCGTCGCTGATCTTTGCCGCGCTGCTGGTGGTGCTGGTGCCGCTGTCATTGCTGGCGGGCCGGGTGTGGATCGACCCGTTCGACATCGCGGGCGGCGGGATTGCCAATGCCGCGCTGATCCTTGCCGAACTCCGCCTGCCGCGCGCGGTGCTCGCCATCATCATCGGCGCGGGGCTGGGCGCGGCGGGGGCGGCGATGCAGGGCTATCTGCGCAACCCGCTGGCCGATCCCGGCCTGTTCGGCATCGCCCCGATGGCGGCACTGGGCGCGGTGGCGAGTTTCTGGCTCGGCGCGCTAATCCCGCCCGCATGGGCCGCGTGGAGCCTGCCGCTGCTGGCGTTGATCGGGGCAGGCACGGGCATGGCGCTGCTCGCGCTGATCGCCGGGCGTACATCGTCCGACGCAGCAGGCGGCGCGGGCGGCGGGATTGCGCTGTTCACGCTGGCGGGATTGATGATCGCCAGCCTTGCGGGGGCGCTCACCGCGCTGGCGATCACGCTCGCGCCCAATCCGTTCGCGCTGTCCGAAATCGTCATGTGGCTCAACGGCGCGCTGACTGACCGTTCGTGGCGCGAGGTGATGCTGGCCGCGCCGCTGGTTGCCGCCGGGATTGCGGTGCTGGCGCTGGCCGCGCGCAGCCTTGATGCGCTGACCTTGGGCGAAGACGCGGCGCGTTCAATGGGGCTGAACCCTGCGCGGTTGCTGGCGCTGTTGGTGATCGGCGTGGGGCTGACGGTGGGCGCGGGGGTGGCGGTGGCCGGGATCATCGGCTTTGTCGGCCTGGTCGTGCCGCATCTGGTGCGCCCGCTGACCGATCGCCTGCCATCCAGCCTGATCGGCCCAAGCGCACTGGCGGGCGCGTGTCTGGTGCTGGCGGCGGACAGCATCGTGCGGGTGTTGCCGCTGGTCACGGAACTGCGGCTCGGCATCGCGCTGTCGTTGATTGGTGCGCCATTTTTCGGCTGGCTTTTGCTGCGAATGCGGCGGGTGGGGCTGTGATGCTGGCGGCGGAAAACCTCATCCTGATGCGCGGCGGCAAGCCGGTGGTGGAGAGCCTCACCGCCGCGCTTACCCCCGGCACGATCACCGCGATTGTCGGCCCCAATGGCGCGGGCAAATCATCGCTGCTGCTGGGGCTGGCGGGGCTGCTGGAGCCTGCCGCTGGCAGTGTGATGCTGGACGGGCAGGCGCTGGCCGCATTTCCGCCGCGCACCCGCGCGCAGGCCATCGGCTATCTGCCGCAGACGCCCGATATCGCGTGGGATGTGGCGGTGGAAAATCTGGTGGCGCTAGGCCGCCTGCCGTGGCGTGACCGGGGGACGGCAGCGGTGGAGGCGGCGCTTGGCGCGCTCGCGCTCGAACCGCTGCGCAACCGTCCGGTCAGCCAGCTATCGGGCGGAGAGCGGGCGCGGGTGCTGCTGGCGCGGGTGCTGGCGGGTGAACCGCGCTGGATACTTGCCGACGAACCGCTCGCCGCGCTCGATCTCGCGCATCAGCTCAGCCTGATCGCGTATTTCAAGGCCTGCGCGCGCGTTGAGCAAGGGGGGGGCGGCCAAGGGCCCGGGCAAGGCGTGGTGGTGGTGCTCCACGATCTTGCCATCGCGATGAACCATGCCGACCGGGTGCTGGTGCTGAAAGATGGGCGCCTGATCGCCGATGGCCCGCCGGAAACCGCATTGGCGGCAGACGTGATCGCGCAAGGCTGGGGCGTTGCGGCGCGCTGGTTGGGCGATGCTGGGGAGCGGGCCTTGGTGGCGGGGGAGGTGTAGAAGCCGGGACATTGCGAAAGTGCGTTGGGGGGCGATTTCGTGACGCCCCGGCTTCTGACCAATCTCTGCAATAAAGCCAGGTTGCGACCCTGAAGGACCCGGCTGGAGATCGGCAAAGAGGAGTTTCTGATGACCGCCGGGCGCGGTTCTGGCGACTTTAGATTTTCTGTAGGGTAGCGGTAAATGCCTATAAACGTGTTTTTATTCAGTATCTTGGTAATTGAATTTTAATCGCTTGATCCGGCTTTTGGTGCCAGCAAGCGTTGATATTGCCGTTTTGGAGGCTTCCAGAACCGCATATTGCACCCCCGCAACCCGTCCCCATTTGCCGTCCACTGCGGAAACCTTTCCGTACCTCCCTTGACCTGTGTGAACATTTGCGGAACAGACCACCTCCATGAGCCTCACCAAAATCAGCGTGCGCGGTGCGCGCGAACACAACCTCAAGGGTTTCGACATTGACCTGCCGCGTGATGCGCTGATCGTGGTCACGGGGCTGTCCGGCTCCGGCAAATCATCCCTCGCCTTCGATACGATCTATGCCGAGGGGCAGCGGCGCTATGTCGAGAGCCTTTCGGCCTATGCGCGCCAATTCCTCGAAATGATGCAGAAGCCCGATGTCGAGCATATCGACGGGCTGTCGCCAGCGATTTCGATCGAGCAGAAAACCACCAGCCGCAACCCGCGATCAACCGTGGCGACCGTCACCGAAATCTACGACTATATGCGCCTGTTATGGGCGCGGGTGGGCACGCCTTTTTCTCCCACAACCGGTCTGCCGATTTCCGCGCAGACGGTCAGCCAGATGGTCGACCGGGTGATGCAGCTCCCCGAAGGCACGCGGCTCTACCTGCTCGCCCCGGTGGTGCGCGGGCGCAAGGGCGAATACCGCAAGGAACTGGCCGAATGGCAGCGCAGCGGTTTCACCCGCGTGCGGATCGACGGCGAGATGTATCCGATTGAAGAAGCCCCCGCGCTCGACAAGAAATACAAGCACGACATCGAAGTGGTGGTTGACCGGATCGCGGTGAAGGACGGCATCGAAACGCGGTTGGCGGATTCATTCGAGCAGGCGCTGAAACTGGCCGACGGGCTGGCCTATGTCGATCTGGCGGATGGCAATCTTTCAGACGTCATCCCAGCGAAAGCTGGGATCTCAGGCAGTGGCGCGTCAACGCCCGAGACCCCAGCTTTCGCTGGGGTGACGAAGGGCGGAATGAAAGGCGCAGGGCTTCCGCCCAACCGCATCGTTTTCTCCGAGAAATTCGCCTGCCCGGTCTCCGGCTTCACCTTGGAAGCAATCGAACCGCGGCTGTTCAGCTTCAACGCCCCGCAAGGCGCGTGTGCGGCGTGTGATGGGATCGGGGAAAAGCAGCTGTTCGACCCGCAGCTGGTCGTCCCGAACGAGGCGCTGACATTGAAGCAAGGCGCGGTGGTGCCGTGGGCCAAGTCCAACCCGCCGTCGCCCTATTATATGCAGGTGCTGGCGTCGCTGGCGAAGGCTTACGGCTTCAACCTCACCACCCCGTGGGCCGAGCTGGAACCCGACCAGAAGATGATCATCCTCCACGGCACAGGCGGGATGCCGGTGCCGCTGACCTTCAAGGATGGCCGCCGCGAATATACGGTGAACAAGGCGTTCGAAGGCGTGATCGGCAACCTCAACCGCCGACTGCTCCAGACCGAAAGCACGTGGATGCGTGAGGAGCTGTCGAAGTACCAGACCGCGCAGCCCTGCGAAGTGTGCGGCGGCAAGCGGCTCAACGAAAAGGCGCTCAGCGTCAAGATCGCGGGCACCGACATCGCGACCCCGGTGGCGATGAGCGTCGCGGACGCCAAGGCGTGGTTCCTTGGCCTCGATGCGCAGCTCACCCCGCAGCAATCGCAAATTGCCAAGGCGATCCTGAAGGAGATCAACGAGCGGCTGGGCTTCCTCGACAATGTCGGGCTGGATTACCTCAACCTCGACCGCACCTCCGGCACCCTCAGCGGCGGCGAAAGCCAGCGCATCCGCCTCGCCAGCCAGATCGGCAGCGGGCTTTCGGGCGTGCTGTATGTGCTCGACGAACCCAGCATCGGCCTCCACCAGCGCGACAACGACCGCCTGCTGGAGACGCTCAAACGCCTGCGCGATCTCGGCAACACCGTGATCGTGGTCGAGCATGACGAGGACGCGATCCGCGCCGCTGACCATATTGTCGACCTCGGCCCCGGCGCAGGGGTGCATGGGGGGGAGATCGTCGCGCAAGGGACGCTCAAGGACATCCTCAAGGCCAAGGGATCGCTCACCGCCGATTACCTCACCGGCCGCCGCAAGATCGCGGTGCCGGCCAAGCGCCGCAAGGGCAACGGGCATCACATCACGGTCAAAAACGCGCGCGCCAACAATCTGAAAGGCGTAACGGCGAAGATCCCGCTCGGCACCTTCACCTGCGTCACCGGGGTTTCCGGGTCGGGCAAATCATCGCTTACCATCGACACGTTGCAAGCGGGCGCGGCGCGGGTGCTCAACGGCGCGCGGGTGATCGCGGGCGCGCATGACGCCATCACCGGGCTCGAATATTGCGACAAGGTGATCGAGATCGACCAATCGCCCATCGGCCGCACCCCGAGATCGAACCCCGCCACCTACACCGGCGCCTTCACCCAGATCCGCGACTGGTTCGCCGGCCTGCCCGAAAGCCTCGCGCGCGGGTACAAGCCGGGGCGCTTCAGCTTCAACGTCAAGGGCGGCCGGTGCGAGGCGTGCCAGGGCGACGGCCTCATCAAGATCGAAATGCACTTCCTCCCCGACGTTTACGTGACGTGCGAGGAATGCGGCGGCAAACGCTACAACCGTGAAACGCTGGAGGTGAAGTTCAAAGGCCTCAGCATCGCCGACGTGCTCGACATGACGATCGAGGATGCGGAGGAGTTTTTCAAAGCCGTGCCCTCAATCCGCGAGAAGATGCGGATGCTGAACGAAGTCGGGCTGGGCTATGTGAAAGTCGGCCAGCAGGCGACGACGCTATCGGGCGGGGAGGCGCAGCGGGTGAAGCTGGCCAAAGAACTCGCGCGGCGCAGCACCGGGCAGACGCTCTATATACTCGATGAACCGACCACGGGGCTGCATTTCGAGGACGTGCGCAAACTGCTGGAAGTGCTGCACCGGCTGGTGGAGGGCGGCAATTCGGTGGTGGTGATCGAGCACAACCTCGATGTGATCAAGACCGCGGACTGGATTATCGACCTCGGCCCAGAGGGCGGCGTGCGCGGCGGGGAGGTGGTTGCCGTTGGTACGCCCGAGCAGGTGGTGAAGGAGCCGCGGTCGTTTACGGGGCAGTATTTGGCGCCGTTGCTCCTCAAGTGAACCCCCGCGCAAGCGGGGGTCTCAGTCGGCAAACGCGATCCTCCCCCTTGAGGGAGAGCCTGTCCTGAGCTTGCCTGCCCCGGCGCAGACCGGGGTCGAAGGGCGGGGGCCTCATGATGGTTCGCGCCAAGCCGCCAAGCCGCCAAGATGCAGTCTCCCCCGTGGGGGAGAGCCTGCCCTGAGCTTGCCTGCGCCGGGGCGGGTATCGGGGCCGGGGGTGGGTGTATGACGCTCGAAGCCCCACACCCTCCTCGCCGCCCCGTCATGCTGAACTTGTTTCAGCATCCATGCTGCGGCCCGCACAGTCGGCGCTTGCGGCGCAATGGACCCTGAAACAAGTTCAGGGTGACGAGTGGGAGGGCGGTGCGCGCGGCTGGTCTCAAGTTTAGCAGAATGTTCATAATGGATCGGCTTCTTTCCACAGACTGATGCATTCGGACTGTTCGAAAATTGAAACTCCATGATAAGGAACAGGTGAAGAACGATTTTGCAAGTGCGTGGAGTGAACGCCCATGAAGTCAATAGAGCTTTTCGCCGGAGCAGGCGGTTTGGGGATCGGCGTTAGTAAGGCTGGCTTCACCGCTGTTGACATCGTTGAACGCGATAAGTGGTGCTGCAATACAATTATGCGAAATCGGGCGCTCGCTGCGTCGCCGATTGCATCTTGGCCGGAGGTGCGGCGGTCGGATATTCGTAAGCTGTCTTTCCAGCAGTTCGAAGACCAAGTGGCTTTGGTGACCGGCGGCCCTCCCTGTCAGCCATTTTCCATGGGTGGATTACACAAGGCGCATGGCGACGAACGCGATATGTGGTCAGAGGCTGTTCGGGTGGTCAGAGAGGTTCGTCCAAAGGCGTTTCTATTTGAGAACGTGAAAGGACTGACACGCGCGACCTTCGAAGCTTATGTATCCTACATACAGCTTCAATTGAGCTATCCAGACATAACGATCCGTCACGAAGAAACATGGTTTGATCATCGCAGCCGCCTTGAACGGCACCACACGGCTTGCGGAACAGAGTCTCTGAAATACAATGTGTTGCCGCCGCGCGTTCTCAATGCGGCCGACTATGGGGTTCCGCAGAAACGGCATCGAGTATTTTTCGTCGGCTTTCGTTCGGATGTGGATGCTATGTGGAGCTGGCCACAGCAGACGCATTCGCGTGAGTCCCTGCTATGGGATCAGTTCAGGAGCGGTTCTTATTGGGATCGGCACGAGTTGCTGGCGCGCGATGGTGCGTTTGACCATCGCAGTACTATTGCAGCGGCGAAGCTTCGAGAGATGCCAGTGACAAAGGCGTGGGTTACTGCACGAGATGCAATCAATGATCTTCCAGTGCCGCATTCGGACTTTTCATCATTTGACGACCATCGTCACCAGCCCGGCGCACGCGCTTATCCCGGGCACACGGGTAGCTGGCTCGACGAGCCGGCGAAGACACTGAAGGCAGGGGTTCATGGTGTGCCCGGCGGAGAGAACATGCTTAGGCGCTCAGACGGCTCGGTGAGATACTTCACGATCCGTGAGAGCGCCCGCTTGCAAGCGTTTCCGGACAGTTATCGCTTTGACGGTTCGTGGACAGAGGTCATGCGTCAATTGGGGAACGCTGTTCCCGTCGATCTTGCCGAAGTCGTTGCGCAGTCTATCAAGGGGTGCTTGGAAGTTGAAGCGCGCGATCAGAGGAACCTCAAATGGCAACGGTCTACAACCCATTAGATAAGGCAAATCTTGGGAAGTCCGTTGCAGATGCATTGCTTGAACAGGCGCCGATTGCCTTGACCGATGTAGGTCGCTTCGAAGGGGCAGGCATTTACGCGATCTATTATCACGGCGCATATCCCGCATACCGAGCCTTGGCGCAAGCGAATGCAGCCGGGTCCAAATGGCCAATCTATGTTGGCAAAGCCATCCCGTCAGGGGGAAGAAAGGGTGCTAGCCTTTCGGCCAGCGCTAGAGGAACTTCACTCTTCAGCCGTGTCGCAGAACATCGCGAAAGCATCAGGACCGTCGAGCGAGCGTCCAGTAATTTGAAAGTCGATGATTTTACCGTGCGATATTTGGTTGTCGACGACATTTGGATCCCGCTTGGCGAGAGCCTGCTGATCACTGCCTTCCGTCCGCTGTGGAATGTGAGGATTGATGGTTTTGGCAATCATGATCCTGGCAAGGGGCGCTATAAGGGCGCAAAGCCACTATGGGATCACCTGCATCCCGGTCGAATCTGGGCAGATCGCTGTGCACCCAGAACTGAGACGCAGAGTGATATTGAACGAGACATAGCTGATTACTTCGCAGCGCACCCCGTGCCGCAAGACTGACTTTCCTACTCCCCCGACCCCCCGCTACCCTCCGCGACTCCCTCGCCTTTCGCCACGGAGCCGCGCCCGCCATGTCGCATAATGCCCCTCACACCGCGCTGACCACGCCCGCCGCCGCGCCCGCCGCCGCCCCGGCGGCGCAATCCTCCGCCGCTGATCCGGCGCACCTTTCCGCCGATCTCGCGCGCGAAACGCAGGCGGCATTCCTCCGAACGCTGGCGCAGTGGGGCAATGTGCGGGCGGCGGCGGCGCAGGTGGGGGTTTCGCGCCAGCATCTCTACCGGATGCGGCGCGCATCGTGGGAGTTTCGCGAATTGTGGGATGCCGCGCTGGTGCTCGCCCGGCCGCAGGTGGAAGAAGTGCTCGCCGACCGGGCCTTGAACGGCGTCACCGAAAGCGTATTCTACCACGGCGAGGAGGTTGCCACCCGCACCCGTTTCGACAGCCGCCTGCTACTCGCCCATCTGGCGCGGCTCGATCGGCTGGAATGCCGCGCCGGGCAGGAATTTGATGCGCGGATTGACCGATTGCTTAGGCCCCCGGTGATCCATGACTGGGATGATGAGGACGACGGCTACGACGCGGACGATCTGGACGCGGATGCGTTCGACGCGGACGATGACAGCGAGGATGACTTTGGCGAGGGTGGCGCGTGCGATTGACCGGGCGGCTGCGGGGCAGGTTTTCGGTTCCTGGACAGTGTAACCTGTGTCTCCTACCGGGCCGCCTCAACCCTCGATCAGCGCCAGTTCAACCGTGGCGTGGCCGGGGGCGATCAGGCCAAGCTCCTCGGCGGCGGCGCGGCTGACGTCGATCAATCGCCCACGGGTGAAGGGGCCGCGATCGTTGATCCGCACCACCACGCTGGCGCCGGTGGCCGGGTTGGTGACCCGCACGGTGCTGCCAAAGGGGAGGGTGCGGTGCGCGGCGGTCATCGCGCGGTTGTCGAACGCCTCACCGCTGGCGGTGCGGCGTCCGTGGAACCTGGCGGCGTAGTAGGACGCGCTGCCCCGGCCCAGCGCGGTTTCCTGCGGCGCAGAAGGCGCATCGGCGGCGAGCTCGGCTGCGGGCGCGGTAACCTCGGCGTCGGGCTGGAATGGCACCAGTTCGATCACGGCGGCGCTGGTGGCGGGCTCGATCGGCGCGGTATCGGCAGCGGGTGCGGCGGCGGAAGATGCGGCGAGCGGGACGATTGCGAACATCGCGGCGATCACCGCCGTCTGGATGCTGCGGGCCTTGAGGCCATCGATGCGCATTCCGCTTTGCATGGCGGCGCGGATAGATCGGCGGGGGTGGAAATGGCAAACCGGCGCAGCATTTCATCGCTGGCACAGTTCAGGCGCGGCATGAAACGCCCCGGATTCGCGATGAAGCGATGCAACCCTCACGCCGCCGGAGCCGCTGATTTGCGCTGGTTCGCGGGCCTGCGACTCGGAACCGGGAGGATGAGTTGGCGGCGCTGTTTCAGGCGGGTCAGGTCAACCGGTCCGCCCCCCAATGCAAATGGGGCCGGCATTGCTGCCGACCCCACTCTCACCAGCGCGTGGATCCCCTGTTCCTTGCGAGACTTCTGGCGGACCTTCCGCCTCGCTGAGTTCAGGGCATACTTGGCGCCCGATGTCTGGCTCTGCTCGCCCAATCTTGCGATTGGTGTCTTGCGACTGGCGCATCAGAGTTTCGTCATCGGCGCTCGCACCGGCATCCGGCTTTCGCTCCTGCCCTGCTGCGTCTGCCCAAGCCCTAAGGCCCCGGTTTTCGCTGCCATGCGCAGTTGCCTGGCCGAGACCGCGTCCCTTTGCCGATCCGGGCTTGCGGCTTTTCAGGCTTGCGCCATCCTTGCCACCCGTTCCGGCCAGATTACCCGGCCTGTCCGGTAAAACTGCGTCGCGTCCTTCTCAAACGAGCCCGCTTGCATTTGGCCGAAGCCTCTTCCAAGCCGTCTCTCGATGAACGCGTGGACATGTTCCACCGCCATCCTTGGGAATTAAATCATCAGAACTTCAAGGCCTTGCGGCGGTCTGTTCCGGTTGATCCGTGTCCCGAAGACAAGTTGAAAGTGCGCCTCAACCGGCGATCTGGCAACATCTGCATCCTTGAGTTTTCCACTTTTGCCCGGATCCCCTGTGGACACAGGTGGATAAGTCAACAGCTTGTCGCATTTGTCAGGTGCGGCGCGCAGGAATGGGCGGAAAGTCGACCTCACAGCGCCCTTTAGGGCGATGTTCGTCGTTCCCGCCAGCGAATCGAATCGGGATCAAGCGTCGCGCGAAGGCGCGCATCTACCCAGCGCGGTTGCGCCGGGCGAGCAGCCGCAGCCGCAGGCCGTTGAGCTTTATAAAGCCTTCGGCGTCCTTCTGATCATAGGCCCCGGCGTCATCCTCAAACGTGACGTGCGCTTCGGAATAGAGCGAGTGCGGCGATTTGCGCCCGACCACGCTGGCCAGGCCCTTGTACAGCTTGAGCCGCACGGTGCCGTTCACCTTGTCCTGGCTAAGGTCAATCGCGGCCTGCAACATTTCGCGCTCTGGCGAGAACCAGAAGCCGTTGTAGATCAGTTCGGCATAGCGCGGCATAAGTTCGTCTTTCAGATGCGCTGCGCCGCGATCCAGCGTGATCTGTTCAATCCCGCGATGGGCGCGAGCGTAGATTTCGCCACCGGGGGTTTCGTACATCCCGCGCGATTTCATCCCGACAAAGCGGTTTTCGACCAGATCGAGCCGCCCGATCCCATGCTTGCGGCCGAGGTCATTGAGCGCGGTCAGCAGCGTGGCGGGTGACATCGCATCACCGTTCAGCGCCACCCCATCGCCGCGTTCGAAATCGATGGTGATATATTCGGGCGTATCGGGCGCGTCTTCCGGGTTGACCGTGCGTGAATAGACGTAATCGGGGGTTTCTTCCCACGGATCTTCGAGCACTTTGCCTTCGGACGAGGTGTGCAGCAGGTTCGCATCGGTTGAAAACGGGCTGTCGCCGCGCTTGTCCTTTGGCACCTGAATCTGGTGCGCTTCGGCCCATGCGATCAGCGCCGTGCGGCTAGTCAGATCCCATTCGCGCCACGGGGCGATCACCTTGATATCCGGGTCAAGCGCATAGGCGGAAAGTTCGAACCGCACCTGATCATTGCCCTTGCCGGTGGCGCCGTGGGCGATGAAATCCGCGCCGGTCTGATGCGCGATTTCCACCAGCCGTTTGGAAATCAGCGGGCGCGCGATGCTCGTGCCGAGCAGATAATCGCCTTCATAACGGGCATTGGCACGCATCATCGGGAATACGAAATCGCGCACGAATTCTTCGCGCAGGTCTTCGATAAAGATGTGATGATCGGGAATACCCATCGCGCGGGCCTTGGCGCGGGCGGGTTCGATTTCTTCGCCTTGCCCCAGATCGGCGGTGAAGGTGACGACCTCCAGCCCGCGTTCAGTGCTCAGCCACTTGGCGATAACGCTGGTATCAAGCCCGCCGGAATAGGCGAGGACGACGCGCTTGATATCGGACATGGGGAATTTCCTTGATGAAAGAACGCCGCGCGCGTTAGCAGGCGGTCGCGCGCGCATCAATGCTTTGGTCAGACTTGTTTCCTAAGGCGTTGAGGGGATAGCATTATAGCGATTTTCAGGGGGGCATGATGTTGCAGATGTGGAGCAAGGCGCGCGATTTGGCGGTGCATACGCCGGAGGAGCGCAACCGCTGGGTCGATTTTCTGCGCGCGGTCTCGATTCTCGCGGTGGTGTTCGGGCATTGGCTGATGGCCGGGCTTTACGTGGACGAAGCGGGCGCGCTGCGGCGCGGGGATCTGCTGTCGGTGGCATCGTGGGCGCATTGGCTGACCTGGGGTTTTCAGGTGATGCCAGTGTTCTTTCTGGTTGGCGGCTATTCCAATTCGGTGAGCTGGGACGTGATCACGCGAAAGGCCGCGCCGGGGCAGGCGGGCGTGTACCGTGACTGGCTGGCGAACCGGGTGCAGCGGCTGATCACGCCAACATTTCCGGTTTTGCTGCTGTGGGCGGCGTTGGCGGTGGTGCTGACGCAGGCTGGCCTGCCGCGCGAACAGATCCGCATGGCAACCGAGGCCGCGTTGATCCCCGTGTGGTTCCTGGCGGTTTATCTGCTGGTAACGGCCTTCACCCCGATCGCTTACCGGGCGTGGGCGCGGTTTGGCTGGTTGAGTTTTGCGGTGTTTATCCCGGCGGCAATGCTGACCGATTGGCTGACCTTTACGGTCGGTGTGCCGTACATCAATTTCACCAATTTCCTGTGGGTGTTTCTGGCGATTCATCAGCTTGGTTTCGCGTGGCGCGCCGGGCGGTTTGACAACCGGCTGTTTGCGCTGGCGTGGTTTGGGGTGGGGCTGGCCGTGCTGATTTCGATCACGGTCTATGGCTTTTACCCTGTTTCGATGGTGTCCGCCCCCGGCGGATTTTCCAACTCATTGCCCCCGACGCTGGCGCTATTTGCCTTGGGCGTGGTGCAGGTCGGACTGGTGCTCGCGCTTGAACCGCTGGGCCGCAGGATGTTGAACAATCTGGGCGTCTGGACAGCGACCGTGCTGATGAACGGGATGATCATGACCGTTTATCTGTGGCATCTCACGGCCTTTGTGCTGGTGATGACAGTCAGCTGGCTGGCATTTGGCGGGCTCGGCCTCGATACGATCCCCGGCACGGGTGCATGGTGGCTTTCGCGGCCGCTGTGGATTGCGATTTATATTCTTGCGCTGTTGCCGTTGATTGTGATTTTCGCGCGGCACGAACGCAGCTTTGGTCCGATCCGGGGCGGGCGCACTGTGCCGCGGCTGCGCACGGTGCTGGGAGTGGTGGCGATCTGCGCGGGATTGGGGGCGACCGCAGGGCTGACTATCGCCAGCCCAGACAGCATTTCAGGCATCCGCTGGTGGGTGGTGGCGCTGCCACTGGTGGGCGCGGCGCTGATGGGGTTTGGCCCAGTTTACCGCCCGCGCAATCGCCCCGAAGTGGGCGAGGCGGCTTAAACCCTGACGCTACTCGCTTTTTAGCAGATAATCGCGGGTGATTGGCAACGCGTGGCGGCTGCGGATGAACTGGATCTGGTAATTGCACATGCTGCCATATTCAAACACCGTGGCCGCGCCTGCCAGATAGAACGTCCACATCCGGTAAAACCGTTCATCGTGCAGGCCGATGATCGCACCGCGATGGGTGACGCAGTTGTCATACCACACGCGGATCGTCTTGGCGTAATGCAGCCGTAGCGTTTCAACATCCGACGCGATTAGGCGGAATTTCTCCGAAGCGGCGACTGTTTCCGACAGCGCCGGGATATAGCCGCCGGGGAAGATATATTTGCGGGTAAAGGCATCGGTAGTGCCGGGGCTGCCCATGCGGCCGATGGTGTGCAGCAACATTACCCCATCATCGGCCAGCATCCGGGCGCAGGCTTCGAAAAAGGTTTCGAACTGCGCGCGTCCGACATGTTCGAACATCCCGACCGATACAATCCGGTCGAACCGGCGGCCCGAAGCGGCGGTATCGCGGTAATCTTCGAGGCTGATCGTGACCTTGTCGGCAACCCCCGCGGCGCGCACCTTTTCCCGGGCGAGCGCGGCCTGTTCTTCGGATAGGGTGATCCCGGTGACGTGGACATCGTGGTGGCGCGCCAAATGGATCGCCATCCCGCCCCAGCCGCAGCCAATATCCAGCACCCTCTGCCCCGGCGACAATGCCAGCTTCTTGGCAATATGCGCCAGCTTTGCACCCTGCGCTTCGCCAAGTGTCATGTCATCGCGCGGCCAATAGGCGCAGGAATACTGCCAGTGCTCACTGTCCAGCATCAACGCATAGAGCGCGTTGCCGATGTCATAGTGGTGCGCGACGTTCTTTTTCGATCCGACCCGGTTGTTGATCTGTTCAGCGGCAAAGCTGGCGCGATTGACCAGCCGTTTGATCAGGCTGGGCGAGCCGATATCGCCGCCCTTGTCCCAGGCGTTGTTGGCGCGCAGCAGGCTGATGAGGCCCATCACGTCGCCTTCCTCGATCAGCAGGCGCCCATCGATGAAGGCTTCTGCCGCACCCAGACGCGGATCAAGAATGATGTCGCGCGGCACTTTGGCATCGGTCAGGCGCAGCACAATCTCGGGAAAGCCGGGGGCAGGGGTGCCATAGGTGCTGGTGCTGCCATCGGCAAACACCACGCCGAGGCGGCCATGCTTGACGCCGCGCGAGAGGAAGCGATCGAGGAGGGTTTTGCTCATGCGGACTCTTTCGTGTGTTTAATACATTATGTTACTCAAAAGTGCGGCTTTCGCAACGGGCGGGTGTGGATCAGAACCCGATAGCCGCGCCGCCCGCTGCCGCTGCGCGCGCCAGCCAGATCACGTCGCGCGGCTGATCCAGCAGGTGTTGCCCGCTGTCGACGAATAATGTCTGCCCGCTGGCCAGTGCGCCGTTCGCCAGAAACAGCGCTGCATCCGCGATTTCATCCGCGCCGGTTTTGCGTTTCAGCAGGTTCATGCGGTGCGAAACCTCGGTTTCCTCCTCACGCTGATCATGGCTGGCCAGCACAGCCCCCGGCGCGAGGCCATAGATGCGCGCGTCCGCGAAAGCATCGCTTTTGGCGATCATCCCGATGGTGGCGGCCAGCGCGTGTTTGGACATGGTGTAGCTGAAGAAATCGGGGTTGGTGTTTTCGATCTTCATGTCGGTGATGTTGATCACGCTGCGCACGCCAGCACTCACCGCATGGGCGAGAAAGGCCTGCGCCAGCCGCGCCGGGGCGAGCGCGTTGACCTGCATCGCCGCCCGGTTGGTCGCCGGGTCGAGCGCAATTGCGCCGTCATATTCGAACACCGCAGCCGAATTCACCAGACAGCGCCAATCGGGCAGCCGCGCAGCCAGCGCGATGATCGCGGACACCGCGGCTTCATGATCGGCAAGGTCGAATTGCACCGTTTCGGCAGAGGGCAAGCTGGCGGCGAGCGTATCGGCCTCTCCACCGGAGCTGCGCGAATGGATCACCGCGTGCCATCCTGCCGCAGCAAAGCCGCGCACGATTTCTGCGCCGATGCGGGTCGCCCCGCCGGTTACCAGCACAGCGGGGCGGGTCATGCGGGCAGATGGGTCACGATGGGCATAAGCCATCGCTAACAGGGCCAGCGGCGCGCTTCAATCCGCGAGACGCGCGCCGCTGTCTGAGCCTAGCGGCAGCGCAGCTCGCCGCGGTCGATTTCGCGACCGATCAGGCCGCCTGCCACACCGCCGATCACCGCACCAAGCGTCTTGTCGCGTGCAAGTTCGGCCCCGGCCAGCGCGCCTACGCCTGCGCCGATCACCAGACCGGTGGTGCCATTGTCCCTGCGGCAGTAATAGCGGTTATCATCCCCGCGCCATACACGATCATTACGGCTCAGGCGGCGCGGTTCGAGGTAATAGCCGCGATCATCATAGATCCTGTCCTTGGCGCGCTTGCCATATGCGGGCGCGTGCGGCGGGGGATCGGCTTGCGCAGGCGCAGCGATCGGGAGCGTCATTGCGCCAGCGGCGAGAATTATCGCTAGTTTCTTCACGGCAGTTCCTTTTGGTTGGCTGCTATTAACGGCATCATTATCATCATCCATGCTGGTTCCCGCTTTAAAGAGTCATGAACGGGGCACGGTAACGAGGCGGGCTTGCCATTGGTGGTAAGCCCGCCTCGTCCGTAATCAGCGGCAGCGTGCGCCGCCCCGGTCGACTTCGCGGCCCAGCAGACCGCCGCCGACTGCGCCAAGTACGGTGCCGAGCGTGCGATCACCGCGATTGTCGACTTCGCGGCCAATCAGCGCGCCGACGCCGGCACCGATCACCAGGCCCACGGTGCCATCATCGCGGCGGCAGCGATAGCGCCCGTCATTGCCGCGCCATACGCGGTCGTTGCGGCTTAGACGGCGGCCATCGTAGCGGTCGTTATGGTGGCGGCGATCACGGCTGTAGCGGCGATCATCGCGGTCACGTCCGCGGTATTTGCGGCGATCATCATAGCGATCACGATCATAGGAGGCGACCGGCACCATGGGGTTCGCGGTGTGGTTGAACGCCGCGACAGCGGGCGCTGCGGGCAGCTCGACCGCCTGCGCTGGGGCGGCAAAAAACGCCAGCGAACCGGCAGCGGCGAAGATGGCGAGGTGTTTCATGGTCGTTTCCCTTGTGAGGGCTCCCCGATGGAGCACGACCGTTATCGTTCATCTAAAGCGAATGTAGCATGAACGGACTTGGCAGGAAGCAGCAGGGTTGGATGAACCGGCGTTGGCGCGCGACAAGCCGTTGCTAACCCTGTTTCTGCGCCGCTTTTTCGCGCAATTTGCGGCTGAGCGGGGCAAGCACAGCGAGTTCTTCAAGTTCGGTAGCGGTGGCTTTCCCGGCCATCAGCGCGCGAAACACCCGCGCGACGCTCCAATCTGTCGCCCCGATTGCGACTCGCTCCAGCAAATCACCCGCTGTTACGTCGCCCGCCTCGATCACGCGGAAATACCACCCGCAGCGCCCCGTTGTTACGATGCGCGCAACCATGCCTTTGCGATCAAAGCGATGTTCGATCTTCCAGCACGGCTGGCGCGGCTGGCTGATTTCGATCAGCGCCCCGGTTGTCTTGGGCCCCAGCCGAAAGCGATCACCAATATGCACCATGTCCTCGGTCAACCCGCGCACCGCAAGGTTCGATCCAAAGCAGCCGGGCTCGGCCAATAGCGGGTGATGGCCAAGCACCTCGGCCCAATCATCATGGTGATCGAGCGGGTAGAGATGCAGCGCCATGTCCGGCCCGCCATGGTGGTGCCGGTCGGCCTGTTCATCGGGCGCGAGGCCATCGGCCAGCACCTGCACCATGCCTTCGCGCGGGCGTTTCATGATCGCGCTCAATTCTGCGCCGTTGAAGGGCCGGGCGGTGCCGGTGCAGATGGCTTCGAGCGGGCGGCTGAGCGGCACGTCCATCGGTCAGGCTAGACGGCCGCCGCCGCCGCCGCCGCTGCCTCACGGTCGCGCTGCGCGCGCGATTTCTTTTCCGCAGCGGTTTTCAACTGGCCGCAGGCCGCGTCAATATCGCGCCCCCTTGGCGTGCGCACCGGGGCGGAAATGCCGCCTTCGAACACGATGTTGGAAAAACGCCGGATGCGGTCGGGATCGGAACATTCATAGCCGCTGCCGGGCCACGGGTTGAACGGGATCAGGTTGACCTTGGCGGGCAGATTATAGGCTTTGAGCAGCCGCACCAATTCGCGCGCGTCATCATCGGAATCGTTCTTGCCCTTGATCATCACATATTCAAACGTGATGCGCCGCGCGTTGGATGCACCGGGGTAATCGGCGCAGGCCTGTAGCAGGTCTTCAAGCCCGTATTTCTTGTTCAGCGGCACCAGTTCATCGCGCACTTCCTTGCGCACGCCGTGCAAGGACACTGCGAGGTTCACGCCGATTTCAGCGCCGCAGCGTGCCATCATCGGCACTACGCCGCTGGTCGACAGGGTAATGCGGCGCTTTGACAGGGCGAGGCCATCGCCATCCATCACCAGCATCAGCGCATCGCGCACATGATCGAAATTATAAAGCGGTTCGCCCATGCCCATCATCACGATGTTGGTCAGCAACCGGCCATCGGCGGTGTATTCGAAGTCGTCCTCGTCCTCGTCATCGGCATTATTGTGCGCCCCCGCGACGGCGGGGGCCTCAGTCGGGATAGCGCCATATTGCCCGAGGTCCCCGCCTGCGCGGGGATTCGCGGTAGTTCCGGCTTTCGGCCATTCGCCCAGCGCGTCGCGCGCGAGCATCACCTGGCCGACAATCTCGCCCGGCGTCAGGTTGCGCACCAGCCGCATCGTGCCAGTATGACAGAAGGTGCAATTAAGCGTGCAGCCGACCTGGCTGGAAACGCACAGCGTGCCGCGCGTCTCATCTGGGATGAACACCATCTCGTAATCGTGGCCATCGGCGGTGCGCAGCAGCCACTTGCGGGTGCCATCGGCGGAGTGCTGCGCCTCGACAATCTCTGGCCGCCCGATCACAAAGCGTTCGCTGAGCCACGGGCGCATCGACTTGGCGATGTCGGTCATCGCGTCGAAATCGGTGACGCCGCGGTGATAGAGCCAGTGGAACACCTGCTTGGCGCGCAGTTTGGCCGCTTTGGCGTCCAACCCGGCGGCGGCGAACAATTCGCAGATGCGCGGCCGAGACAGACCGAGGAGGTCAATACGCCCGTCGGCGCGCGGCGTGATGTCACGCGCGGCAGGCACCGGGTCGCTGAGGCCCGGGATGGTCATGAGTGCAGTATCGGCCATGGGTGGAGCGCCTATAGTCGCGGATGCGCGGTTTGACCAGTCAGCGCGGCTTGGCGCAAGCTACGGTTGCCGCATCCATCGCCGTCGCCACTCCGGCAAGGGCGTAGCGGTCAGTAAACCGGCCGCCCTTGGTGCTGCTTGCCGATACGCTCATCCGGCTGGCAGAGCGCAGCGCGGCGATGATTGCGGCGTCGTCGCGCGCGTCCTTGGCCCAGGCATTGCGGCCCTTGGCGACGAGGGTGAAACGGTTTGCGCCGATAGCCAGCCGCACCGGAGCCTTGTCCACCACTTCGCGCGACAGCATCAGGTGTAGCGCCCCGCGCACCTTCCTGTCCGGCCATGTCGAGATTGTGGCATAGGCGGGCGCGGGCGGTGATCCTTGCGCCTTGGCGATGGCATAGCAGCGTAGCGGCCTCACATCCTTGAACGCGGCCCACCCGTCATACACCCCAAGGCTGTCACGCGCAGCCAGCGGCGGGGTGATCAGCAGGGCGGCGGCCACAGCTATCGGGGCGAACAGCCTAGTCATAGGCGATGCTCAACACTTCCCATTCGCGGCTACCCGACGGCACGGAGACCATCCGCAGATCACCCACCTGCGCGCCGCGCAATGCCTTGGCGAGCGGGGAGTTCCAGCCGATCCGGCCAGCGCCCGCATCCTGTTCATCATCGCCGACCAGCGTCACGGTTTGGCTGTTGTCATCCGCGTCAGCAATTACCACCTGCGCGCCGAAAAACACCCGGCTGCGGTCAATCTGCGCCGCCGGATCAACCACCCTCAGCGCCTTCATCCGCTTGATCAAATGCGTCAGTTCACGGTCGATCTCGCGCATTTTCTTGCGGCCATAGAGATAATCGCCGTTCTCGCTGCGATCACCATTGCCTGCCGCCCAGCTGACAATCTCGACAATCGCCGGGCGTTCGCTGCCGAGCAACAGGTCATAGCGCGCCTTTAACGCAGCCATGCCCGCAGGCGTGATCGGTTGACCCTGAACTTTCATGACGCGCAGGGGATCAACGCAGGAAGGCATCGACCGGGCGCGGCAGGCCCGCTTCGGCCGGATACATATGCGAATAGGTCACCGCATTGCCAATCACCCGCATGATGTAATAGCGGGTTTCGAAATTGGCCGGGATCTTCTCAACCCATGTGACCCAGTCGGTATCGCCCCGGCGCGGATCGCCGTTCAGTCGCAGCCATTGGTTCACCCGCCCCGGCCCGGCATTGTAAGCCCCCACTGCGAGCGGATAGGCCCCGCCGTAATAGCTCATCATCCGGACGAAATAGGCATCGCCCAGCTGGATATTGTAATGCGGCGCAGCGGTCAGATCGGCTGACAGGTAATTGATCCCCAGCTTGCCCGCCTGTTCGCGCGCGGTGCCCGGCATCAACTGCATCACCCCGCGCGCACCGGCATGGCTTTCGCGGTGCTGGTCAAATTCGCTTTCCTGACGGCTGATCGCGTGCACCATCACCCAGTCATTGACGACAGGCGGGGTGGAGACGGTGGGAAAGCCGATCCGTTCCAGCCCGGCCAGCCCGTTTTCGCCCGCTTTCATGCCCAGCACCACGGCCATTTCATCAAGCCCGGTTTCGCGCGCCAGCATGGCGGCCATCAGCATTTCTTCGGGGCTGTCAGCCTCATCGCCCAGCGCCTCGAAAAAGCGGCGTTCGGTGCGCCAGTCGCGGCGACCTGCGGCGATGGCGCGGATCGCCTTGACCAGCGGGCGGCTTTCAAATTCGGCGCGCACGGATGCGTCCATCGCGGGTTGGGGCAGGGGGGCAAAGGCGGGCATCGGGCGGTTCATCGCCGCGAGCGCCAACTGGCCGTAGTAATAATCAGGCCAGCGCGCCGCCATTTCAAAATAACGCACCGCATCGGCTTCATTGCCCGATTGGCGCGCGGCGCGGCCCGCCCAGAAATAGCCCTTGGCCTTGGTCAGCGGGGTCTTGGCGGCATCGCCATAACGTTGGAACAGCGGTGCGGCCGCCGCGCCGTCACCCAGATCCCACAGCGCTTTGGTGCCGCCCAGCCACATCAGATCGGTGTAACGATCACGCAAGGTAAAGCTTGTGAGCGAAAGGTCGGTGCCCGGCGCGAACAGATCATCGGTGCGGCTGGCAACCTGCACTGCGCCGCGCGCGCCGCTTGCCTTGGCGAGCGCCAGCAGATCACCCACGAAGGTTTCGGGATCGCGGGCAGGTCGGGTGAAGGTCGGGCGGCTGGCGAACACCCGCACCGCTTCCCCGGCTTGGCCGGTAGCGCGCAGATGTTTGACGAGGTTGAAGATATAGCCCGGATCGGCCTCAGCCCCGGCGGGCACCGCAAGGCCAGCGGCCTCGGGCCGCGCACCGCGCAGCAGCGACAGGCGGGCGAGCGGCAACGCCCGGTCAGCTTCGCGCAGGTTCATCACCTGCCGCGCTGCCGCATCGGCATTGCCCTGCCACAACAGCGCATCCATCCGCACGGCGTGATCTTCAGGCGAGAATTGCGCGCCATACAGGCCCGACAGATACAGCTCCGCCGGATCGCTCATCGCGCCGCCGCGCCATGCCAGCCTCGCTTCGGCCACGGCTTCGGGCCGCTGCGCCCCGGCCAGCGCCAGCGCATAGCGTGCGCGCGCCGGATTGGTCAGCGGCGGGTTGGCATCGAAATAGCGTAGCAGATCGGCCTGCGGCGGGGCCTCCTTCTCCAGCGCGGCCTCAGCCCGCAGGCGCAGGATTTCCGTTCGCGGGAAGCTGGGATAGGCCAGCACAAACCCCGCATAATCGGCAAATGCCAGTTCCCGATTGGCGTGGAGCACTTCCCACCGGGCCACCGCTGCGCTGATCGCGGCGGGCTGACGCGCGACCATATTATCGCCCGCAGGCGCAACGTAAACCTGCGCGGCCAGCGGCGCGGCAGCGACCATCGCCGTGCCGAATCCAATCGCGGTCAGAACCCGCAAGGAAATCATAGAATTACGGTCCATGCTGGACATAGTGCCAATCGGCTCCTTATCAGGCGCTTAACAGGAGAGGGACGTGAAGCTTCATTTCGCACCTTGATCCACCTTACCTAATGGCTTTGGCAGGAAAATGGCAATGTTCAGCGGATCGATACCCGCTCTGGTGACTCCTTTTCGCGGCGGGACGTTTGACGAGAGCGCCTTCCGGCGATTGGTCGACTGGCAGATCGACAATGGCAGCGCGGCTTTGGTGCCCTGCGGGACGACGGGGGAGGCCTCGACCCTGTCGAACGCGGAACATCACCGCGTGATCGAGGTGTGCATCGAACAGGCGGCCGGCCGCGTGCCGGTGATTGCTGGCTGCGGATCGAACGACACCCGCAACGCCGCGCTGCACATGAACTTCGCCAAAAAGGCCGGCGCGGCGGCGGGCCTGTGCGTCGCCCCCTATTACAACCGCCCCAGCCAGCGCGGGTTGGTGGCGCATTTCAGCTATCTGGCGGAAAACTGCGAACTACCGATCGTGCTGTATAATGTGCCCGCGCGCACCGTGACCGATATTCTGGATGACACGGTGGTCGAACTGGTGCGCAAATATCCCGACCGGATCATCGCGATCAAGGATGCCAGCGGCGATCTGTCGCGCGTGGCCGATCACCGCATGGGTATCGGGCGCGATTTCTGCCAGCTTTCGGGCAATGACGAGTTGTGGCTGCCCCACGCGGCGGCAGGCGGGCGCGGGTGCATTTCGGTGACAGCCAATGTTGCGCCTGCGCTGTGTGCCGAGTTCCACGCAGCGATTGCGGCGAACGAATTGCAGCAGGCGCGGCAGTTAAATGATCGCCTGTTCCCGCTGCACTATGCAATGTTCTCCGACGCCAGCCCCGCGCCGGTGAAATATGCGCTTTCCCGCGTGCACGACTGGATCGAGCCAGAGGTGCGCCTGCCGCTGGTCGAATGCTCGGATGAGGCAAAGCGCGCCGTGGATGAAGCGTTGGTTTCAGCTGGGCTGGCGTGAAAGCACAATCACCGGCAGCTATTCCGGTGTCTTGACCCGTTGCGGCTTGGGTTTGGCAGGAGGGGCTATCTTTCCGCCCTCAGTTCCGCCGACTGTGGCCCTGACGCCAACGCCATCAACGATTTTCGGATCGCCTTGGTAAAGGATAGTTACCGGGACATCACGACGGACGAAACCGCCCCTTTCCATGTTGGGGAAGTTCGTGTCGTTCGGCCCCATCTTGCACCAGGCCGCAAAATGGATCGGGATTGTCATGTCGAACGCTTCGGCGGCCTGCATATAATACACGGCTGATCCACCCTTGGCTGCGAAGGCTGCCAGCTTGCTTTCGAATTCGCGCGCCGGATTGAAGGTCAGGTCGACAAGGCTATTGCTTGCCTCACGCGTCATGTTCACTTTGACCTTCATCGTGACCAGGGCCGCCTTCTGCCCTGCGATCGCGGTGTTTTTGGCCGATTGGCCCCACCCCTGCATCGGGAAAAGTTGGCCACCATGATTGACCATTCCACCAGCGAATACTTGCACGCCGGTCAGCTTTGCACCGTCCTTGCAAGAGGCCACAGCGGTGACAGTGAATTCGGGGTTTGGCCCGGACACCACCAATCGCCGCGCCGCGACTGTTTTCACCGTTGCCTTGTTGGCGAGGCTTAAGGTTGCGGCGGGTGTGATTTTATTGAATCGCAATTCGTCGATCGGGAACGAAAAAGAATTGTCGTCAGCGCTGAGCATCGCCGGAAAAGTCAATGCAATCAGCGCGCCTGCGGCCACGGGCTTCCGTATCATGATATCCCCCCCCGGAGAGTTTTTGAACTACGCCAAGTGATACTACAAAAAGCCGATCAAGGGTAGGGCGCGGCGAAGGCGGGTTGATAGGCTGTTATCCTAAATCACCTCGTCCTCATCAAGCAGCGCCTTGGCTGAACCTTCCGGCTCGCTCGCCAGAATCGCTTCGGTGATGCTTTCGATCTGCGCGCCGACGCGTTCGGGGTGGGCGATCTGGGCGATGTGGAACAGCGCGTCGCCCTGATGCACCACCGGCAAGGTGGCGTGGCCGATGATGATGCCGTCGATCGGGCTGATGAGTTCCAATGCTTCCTCGCCAAACACCCCGCTGACCCGCGCCAGCACATCGCCTTTGCGCACCGGATCGCCGGATTCGCGCTGCATATGCGCCACCCCGCCGCGCGGGGATCGCACCCATACCGAATGGTTGGCGCGCGCCGGAATGCCGACGGTGGCGAGGCCATCATCCGCCGCGATCATGCCCAGATGCGCAAGCACGCGGGTGACGCCCGCCACGCCCGTTTCAATCGAGAGCCGGTCAAACCGCAAGGCTTCGCCCGCCTCCAGCAGCAGCATATCGACGCCCTTTTTTTGCGCCAGATCGCGCAAGGATCCATCGCGCAGGGGGCTTTCGATGATGACCGGCGCGCCGAACGCCATCGCCAGTTCGACCAGACCAGTGTTGCCTGCTGCAATACGGATTTGGGGCAGGTTGTAGCGGTGCACTGCGGCTGAATGGATATCGATCCCCAGCTGGCAGCGCCCCACCACCTCACGGTAGAAAATGCTCGCCAACTGTCCCGCCAGCGATCCGCCCGCGCTGCCCGGAAAGCTGCGGTTGAGATCGCGCCGGTCGGGCAGATAGCGCGAACGAGTCATGAAGCCGAAGATATTGGCGACCGGCACCAGCAGCACCGTGCCGCTTAATGTCTGCGGGTCGAGCTCCTGCGCCAGCCGCTGCACCACCGCCGTGCCGATAATTTCATCCCCGTGGATCGCGGCGCTGACGAACACTGCCGGGCCGGAACGCGCGCCGTGGAGCACCCGCACGCCCAGTGATGACGCTGTGCCGGTCGCCAGTGTGGTGATCGGGAAGGCAACATCGCGCGCGGTGCCGGGGGCTAAATCCTCGCCCGCGATGGTGAATGGCTGGGCTGATTCCATGCTGGCGCGTTTCCCCGTGCTGTGTGCCCATCGACTAGCTTGCGCGCAGCAAAAGCGCAAAGCCCCCGATGCCCCCTCGCTTTTTGGCGCGCCAATGCCTACATCGCGCGTCCCATGGCACGCCCCAAACCCGTCACCTTCGACAAGCTCAAGATCGTCGCCGAAAACCGCCGGGCGCGGTTCGATTACTATATCGAGGACACGTTCGAAGCGGGGCTGGCCTTGCAGGGCACAGAAGTGAAGGCCCTGCGCGCAGGTGAGGCGAGCATTGCCGAAAGCTATGCCGAGGTGAAGGACGGGCAGGTATGGCTGATCAACGCCAACGTCCCCGAATACAGCCACGGCAACCGTTTGAACCACGAACCGCGCCGCCCGCGCAAATTGCTGCTGCACGAACGCGAGATCGAAAAGCTGCTCGGCGCGGTGGAGCGCAAGGGGATGACGCTGGTGCCGCTGATGGTCTATTTCAACAGCACCGGCCGCGCCAAGGTTGAACTCGCGCTCGCCAAGGGCAAGCAAACCCACGACAAGCGCGCCACCACCAAGGAACGCGACTGGAAACGCGACAAAGCGCGGCTGATGCGCGAAAAGGGCTGATGCAAAGGTGCGGCTGAAATTTATCCTCTTGCGGGCAATTCACACACTGGTCAGCACGCTGGTGCTACCCATATGGGCAATCATGGTGGCCATGCTGAACTTGGCCGGTTCTTACCGGATTTACGCCGCGCGCCTGCGCTTCGGCGGAGAGGTGCAGCTGTGACCACGCCTGACCCTCGTCAACGGCCTGTGTCTTGGCGTTCAAAGACCTGGGCGATGGACTTGATCCGCAAGCACATGCCCTCACGCGAAGAGATGGCGCGCAACAAATACCTTGCGCCGATTGCGCACCGTTTTCTGTCGCCCGAGTTGTGGCGCTTTACCCGCCGTTCGGTGCCGCGCGGGGTGGCATTGGGGCTGTTCGCGGCGTTCATCATCCCGGTCGGGCAGATTTTCCTCGCTGCGTTTCTGGCGCTGCCATCGCGCGCCAATGTGCCGCTGGCGGCGCTGGTAACATTTGTCACCAACCCGTTCACGCTGCCGTTCTGGCTGGTGGTCGCCAACAAGGTCGGCCATTTCACCTTGCGAATTGATGCAGACGGGCCCGCGCTGGCGAATGTGGCGATGGAATCGGGGGCGTGGGCAGCGGTAGTCGATTTCTTCCAGATGGCCGGAACGACCGCGTTTGGCTTTATCGTCCTTGCGGTGGTCGGTGCCGCGCTCGGCTGGATTATTTCCGGCTGGGTCTGGCGCGCTGTGGTGTTGCGGCGGCGCGCCAAACGGTTGAAGGTTATGGAAGCGCGGCTCGACCAGCGGCTCGGCTCGCAGTAGGACAGACGCGAAGCCATCGGCACGCGCGGGCGTTTGCGGTTGGCTGATTTTTGCAACAGGAGCGTCCCGTTTGTCCCGCCCCACCGGTACCCCCTCACACCGCCCCAACGTGCTTCTCGCCCCAGCCGCGGCGCAGAGCGAAGGCGCTGCGCCGCCATCCACGCTGATGCTGGGCCTCGGCGGTGCGCTGGCAGTCAGCGCGGCAGTGCTGTTCGCCGCTACGCAAAGCTGGCTGGTGGCGATCACCTTTGTGCTGGGCGCGGGCGTGTTGCTGGGCGGGGTGATGCTGCTTGACCGGATGCGCGCCGAACCTGCAACTGACAGCATCGCTGCCCCGGACTGGAGCGTCACCGTCGCCGCGATAGAGCGCGCGGGCGAGGCCATCGCCATCACCGATCGCGCCAACCGCATGGTGTGCGCCAACAGCCTGTTTCTGGACAGCTTCGGGGTCAGCGCCGCGCCGCCCGCGTTGCCGTTTGAACGCGATGCGCTGGAGGCGGTGACGCTGCTCGCCCGCACGGCGTGGCGCGATGGGTCGGCCGCGCTCGACAAGGTGGCGGGGCTGGATGAAAGCGATTGGCATATTTCCGCACAGCGCGCCGGGCGGGGCGAAGACCACCTGATCTGGCGGCTGCGCCCGATCACGCGTGAAAGCGGCGCTGATCTGGGTGCGCTCGATCTGGCCGGGCCGTTTGGCAAAATGCTCAGCCGCGCCGGGATTGAAACCGCGATTACCACGGCAGACGGCGTGATCCGCGCGGTCAGCACCGGGTTTGCCGAACGCGCTGCGGGTGATGATCGCGCGACGCTGGTGGGGCAGGATTTTGTCAGCTTCCTGCGCTCGGACGAACGTGACCGCATCTTCTTTGCCCGCGAAGGGCGCGGCGGCACCCCGCAAACGCTGGTCGATGTGCCGCTGGTCGATCCCGAAACGCGGGCCGCACCCGCCGGGCCGGACGAGGCGACTTCGCTGATGCTGCTGATCGATAGCGGGGTGGGTATCGGTTCTGGCTGGGACGGCGCAGCGCAGGCGGGGGTCGCACAGCTCGATGCGCTGCTCGCACAATTGCCGTTGGGACTTGCGATGACCGATCGCGATGGGCGGTTCCTGTTTGGTAACGAAGCGTTCCTGCGATCGGTCGGGCGCGAAGGGCGCGGCTTGCCCGCTTTCCCCACCGATCTGGTGGTGCGCGAAGATAAGGCCGCGATGTCCGATGCGGTGCGCCGCCACGGGCGCGGGCCATCGACCAGCGGCGATGTTGCCGTGCGGCTGGTAGATAGCCCCGAAGAGCCAGTATCGCTCGGCTTGGCTGGCGTGCGCGGGCTGGGCGAAGCGGCCGTGCTGTTGAGCCTTGCCGATTCGAGCCAGGAAAACCAGCTGCGCCGTCAGGTCGCGCAGGCCACCAAAATGCAGGCCGTGGGGCAATTGGCCGGCGGGGTCGCGCATGATTTCAACAATGTGCTGACCGCGATCATCGGCACCTGCGATCTGATGTTGCTGCGCCATATTCCGGGCGACAGCGATTATGACGATATCCAGCAGATCCGCGCCAATTCCAACCGCGCCGCCGCGCTGACCCGGCAATTGCTCGCCTTCTCGCGCCAGCAGACGCTGCGGCCCGAGGTTATCCAACTGCCCGACGTGGTGAGCGAGGTCAGCCCGCTGATCAAGCGCCTGCTGGGCGAAAAGATCACCTATTACGTCCAGCATGATCGCAATCTGGGCGCGGTGCGCGCCGATCCGCAGCAGATGGAACAGGTGATCATGAATCTGGCGGTCAACGCCCGCGATGCAATCCAGTCACGCGGCAACGGGACGGGGCGGATTTCGCTGTTCACCCGGTCATTGCAGGCCAAACAGGTGCTCCAGCTGGGTTCCGAAGTGCTCCCGCCCGCCGATTACACCGTGCTGATCGTGCAGGATACCGGCGGGGGCATTCCGCCGCATGTGCTGCCCAAATTGTTTGAACCCTTCTTCACCACCAAGGAACAGGGCAAGGGCACCGGGCTGGGCCTGTCGACCGCCTACGGCATCGTCAAGCAATCGGGCGGGTTCATCTTTGCCGACAACATTACCGACAAGACGGGCCGGACAACCGGCGCGCGCTTCACCGTCTATTTCCCGGTGCATCGCGGGGAGGCTCCGAAAAAGCGTGAAGCCCAGCCGCTGGTATCCTCCGACTGGTCGGCGGGCGGCAAGCTGCTGCTGGTGGAAGATGAGGATATGGTGCGGATCGTCGCCGAACGCGCCTTGGTGCGCGCAGGCTATGATGTGACCGCCTGCGCCAGCGGCGAAGAAGGGCTGGCCGCGATTGCCGCACCGGGCGCGGCGTTCGATATCGTGGTCAGCGATGTGGTGATGCCGGGGATGGACGGCCCGGCGATGGTACGCGCGATCCGGGCGCGGCTGCCGCAAATGCCGGTGCTGTTCATGTCAGGCTATGCCGAAGAACAGCTGCGCCGCGACATCAACATCCCCGACATGCACTTCATCGCCAAACCGTTCAGCGTCGCGGCAATCGGCGACAAGGTGGGCGCGGTGCTGCGCCAGACACGCGCCGAACAGGAGGCCGACGCAAGCGCAGCGAAGTAATTGCGCGGGTTGTAGGAAATTATTTTCGTTCCCCACTTGTTCCAACAGAACAAATGCGATACATCCTTGGCAAGGGCTGATGGTCGATAACTGCCGATCACCCCTAGGCAAGGTAAGGAGCGCATGCGATGGCTACGCAATTGAAGCTGGTGGAAGAGGACAAGAAAGCCGTGGACCGTCAAAAGGCGCTCGAAGCAGCCCTCGCTCAGATTGATCGGGCGTTTGGCAAGGGTTCAGCGATGAAGCTGGGCTCGAAGGAAACGATGCAGGTCGAATCGATTTCGACCGGATCGCTGGGGCTCGACATTGCGCTCGGCATCGGCGGCTTGCCGCGCGGTCGGGTGATCGAAGTTTATGGCCCGGAAAGCTCGGGCAAGACGACGCTGGCACTGCACGTCATCGCCGAAGCGCAAAAGGCCGGCGGCACGGCGGCATTTGTCGATGCCGAACACGCACTTGATCCAGTCTATGCCAAGAAACTGGGCGTGGATATTGACGAGCTGATCGTCTCGCAGCCCGATACCGGCGAACAGGCGCTGGAAATCGTCGATACGCTGGTGCGTTCCAACGCGATTGATGTGCTGGTGATCGATTCGGTCGCGGCTTTGGTGCCGCGCGCTGAAATCGAAGGTGAAATGGGCGATTCGCACGTCGGGCTTCAGGCCCGGTTGATGTCGCAATCGCTGCGCAAGCTGACCGGATCGATCAGCCGCTCGCGTTGCATGGTGATCTTCATCAACCAGCTGCGCATGAAAATCGGGGTGATGTATGGCAACCCCGAAACCACCACCGGCGGCAATGCGCTCAAGTTTTATGCCTCGGTCAGGCTCGACATCCGCCGCACCGGGCAGATCAAGGATCGCGACGAAATCACCGGCAACGCAACCCGCGTGAAAGTGGTCAAGAACAAGGTCGCCCCGCCGTTCAAACAGGTCGAATTTGACATCATGTACGGCGAAGGCATCTCCAAGATCGGTGAGATTATCGATCTCGGCGTGAAGGCGGGGCTGGTTGAAAAATCGGGGAGCTGGTTCTCCTATGACAGCATCCGGATTGGTCAGGGCCGCGAAAACGCCAAAACCTACCTCAAGGAAAACCCGGAAGTTTGCGACCGGTTGGAAGCTGCAATCCGCAGCCGCACCGACAAGGTTGCCGAGGAAATGATGACGGGGCCGGACGCGGACTCCGACGACTGATCCTCAAGCGGGCGTTGCGGAGGTGCTGTGCACTTCCAGCCCGGAAAACCGGAATGCCGGCGTGTGCTTCTCCCCAGTCGCGCGCGCCGGCTTTTCGTTACCCGGCAGGCCCGCGTTAGGGGTGGGTTAGACCCCTCTTAGACCCCCCTTAGACCCCTTCTAGACCCCCTCCAGACTTGCGATTTTCGTCGTTGTCGTGTCTCCGCTGTGACACGGCTGCAACGCTCAACGCTCCCCGATGCCGCGCTCCATTGCGTAACGCGCGCGCATTGCCTAACTGCACGGCCATGACCTCGACGAACGACATCCGCCGCTCCTTCCTCGATTATTTCGCCAAGGCCGGCCACACCGCGACCCCGTCTGCGCCGTTGGTGCCGTATAATGATCCGACGTTGATGTTCGTCAACGCCGGGATGGTGCCGTTCAAGAACGTGTTCACCGGGCTCGAAACCCCGCCATCTCCGCGCGCCGCATCCTCGCAGAAATGCGTGCGGGCCGGGGGCAAGCACAATGATCTCGACAATGTCGGCTATACCGCGCGTCACCATACCTTCTTCGAAATGCTGGGAAATTTCTCGTTCGGCGACTATTTCAAGGAAGAGGCGATCGCCCACGCCTGGACGCTGCTCACGCGCGAATGGGGCCTTTCCAAAGACAAGCTGACCGTCACCGTTTACCACACCGATGAAGATGCCCACGCGCTGTGGAAACGCATCGCCGGGCTGCCAGACGACCGCATCATCCGCATCAGCACCAATGACAATTTCTGGTCGATGGGCGACACTGGCCCCTGCGGGCCATGTTCCGAAATTTTCTACGATCACGGCGACCACATCTTTGGCGGCCCTCCCGGCAGCCCCGATGAAGACGGTGACCGCTTTGTTGAGATCTGGAACCTCGTATTTATGCAATACGAACAGCAGATTGATGGTTCGCGCCGCGATCTGCCCAAGCCTTCGATCGATACCGGCATGGGGATCGAACGTATCGCCGCGGTCCTTCAGGGCGTGCATGACAACTACGATACCGACACCTTCAAGGCGCTGATTGCGGCGTCGGAAAACCTCACCAATGTCGCCGCAGCGGGTGAGCAGGCGGCCAGCCACCGCGTGATCGCCGATCACCTGCGCTCGACCAGTTTCCTGATGGCCGACGGGGTGCTGCCATCCAACGAGGGGCGCGGATATGTGCTGCGCCGGATCATGCGCCGCGCCATGCGTCACGCGCATCTGCTGGGCGCGTCCGAGCCGCTGATGCACCGGCTCGTGCCTGCGCTGGTTGCGGAAATGGGGCAGGCCTATCCTGAACTCAGCCGCGGGCAGGCGCTGATCGAAGAAGTGCTAGAACGCGAAGAAACGCAGTTCCGCCGCACGCTCGACAAGGGTCTGAAATTGCTCGATGAAGCTACCGGAGACATGACCACTGGCGGCGAGCTTGACGGCGAAATCGCCTTCCGCCTCTACGACACTTTCGGCTTCCCTTATGATCTTACCGAGGACGCCTTGCGCGCGCGCGGGATCGGGGTTGACCGCGCAGGGTTCGACACCGCGATGGCGCGTCAGAAAGCCGCCGCTCGCGCCGCGTGGAAGGGCAGCGGCGATGCCGCATCGGGCGAGGTGTGGTTCGACATCGCCGAACGCGAAGGCGCGACCGAATTCACCGGCTATGCCGCCACCAGCGGTGAAGGCCGCGTGGTTGCCATCGTCAAGGGCGGGGCCGAGGTGCAGGCCGCGAGCGCGGGCGATGAGGTGGTGATCCTCACCAACCAGACCCCGTTTTATGGCGAAAGCGGCGGGCAGACCGGCGACGCTGGTGCGATGGCCAATGTTGCGGGCCTCAAGGCCACCGTCACCGAAACGTCCAAGCCGCTCGGCCGGTTGCACGCGCATCAGGTGCGGATTGACGCAGGCGGTGTGGCGGTTGGTGACACGGTCGAACTCAAGGTCGATACCGCGCGCCGTGACCGTATCCGCGCCAACCATTCGGCCACACACCTCGTCCACGCGGCCTTGCGCAATCGGCTCGGCGGGCACGTGACGCAGAAAGGCAGCATGGTTGCCGAGGAGCGCTTGCGGTTCGATTTCTCGCATCCGGCACCGCTCACGCCCGATGACATTGCGGCAGTCGAAGCCGAGGTGAACGCCGAAATCCGCGCCAACGAACAGGTTTCCACCCGGCTGATGACCCCCGATGATGCGGTCGAAGCGGGCGCGCTGGCGTTGTTTGGCGAGAAATATGGCGACGAAGTGCGGGTGCTGTCGATGGGCCGCGCCGGGCAGGGCGGGCGCAGCTACTCGGTTGAATTGTGCGGCGGCACCCATGTGCGCGCCACCGGCGATATTGGCGTGTTCCGGATCGTTTCGGAAAGCGCGGTGTCATCAGGCGTGCGCCGGATCGAAGCCTTGACCGGGGAGGCGGCACGGGCCTGGCTCGTGGCGCGCGAGGAAGCGTTGAAGGCGGCGGCCAGCGTCATCCGCGCGACACCCGAAGACGTCCCTGCGCGGATCACCGCGCTGATGGACGAACGCAAACGGCTCGAAAAGGAGCTGGCTGAGGCGAAGAAAGCGCTGGCGCTGGGCGGCGGCGGTTCGGGCGCCGCGGCGGCAAACGCTGATGAGGATGTCGCCGGGGTCAAGTTTAGCGGCCAAGTGCTCGAAGGGCTTGATCCGAAAGAACTGCGCCCGCTGCTCGATGCGGCCAAGCAACAGCTTGGTTCAGGCGTGGCGGCTGTGATCGCGGTCAATGACGGCAAGGCCAGTATTGCGGCCGCTGTGACCGATGATCTGACGGCGCGGTTCAGCGCGGTCGATCTGGTGCGCGCAGGGGTTGCGGCACTCGGCGGCAAGGGCGGCGGCGGCCGGCCCGATATGGCGCAGGGCGGCGGCCCGGACGGCGATAAGGCGGCAGAAGCTTTGGCAGCGGTGAAGGCGGTGCTGGCGGCGGTGCCCGCCGATTAAGCCTCGACGCTGGTCGTTCGCAATTTTGGCTTTTCGCTGAGCCCGCCGTCACGTTCCAGCTGCTCGCGGAATTCGTCGCGTTTGGCGTGGATTGAGGCGATTACCGGGCCCATAGCCACCCCGATATCCACCAGCACGGCTTCGGATAGCTGGAGCGAGCTTTCCAGCGTTTCGGGCACAGCATGGCTCGCACCTGCACGATACATGGCGGCGGCGTGATCGGTGTCACGCGCGCGGGCGACGATCAGCAGATCGGGATAGGCATCGCGCAGCTTGGCCACCAACCGCTGCGCCAGCACCGGCTCGTCCATCGTCAATACCACGGCGGGCGCGGTTTCCACGCCCAGCCTTGTCAGCGCATCGCCGCGCGCGGCATCGCCAAAGGTTGCGCAATATCCGTCGCGCTTGGCCCGGTCGATCAGATCGGGATCCGTATCGATCATCACGTAGGGCCGATCGTGAGCTTCCAGCATATCGGCGATCAACCGCCCGACGCGGCCTCCGCCAACGATGATGGTGCATGGTTCATCACTGTCGCTGACCGCAGTATGTTCTGCCACGCTATCAACCCGGCGCGCGACGACCTTGCCCAGCTTGGCCAGTAGCGGGGTAACGGTCAGCCCGATGGCTGTGACGGTCTGCCAGAATTGTGCGGTCTCAAAATCGACCACTAGCGCGCTGGTCGCTGCGGCCAGCACGATCAGCGTGGTTTCGGATGGCGAGGCCATCAACACGCCGGTTTCCGCCGCAGTCCCGCGCCGCGCGCCCATCAGCCGCAGCAGGATGCCGGTGACCAGCGCCTTGAACACCAGCACGCCGACCACCGCCAGCGCGACCGTTCCCAGCTGCGCGCCAATCGCGACCAGATCGATGCTCATGCCAATGGTGATCAGGAATATGCCCAGCGCCAAGCCCTTGAACGGCTCCATGATCAGTTCGACTTCGGTGTGATATTCCGTCTCGGCAATCAGCAGCCCGGCAATCAGCGCGCCGACGATGGGCGAAAGGCCGACGATGGCGGTCGCCAGACTCGCCCCGATCACCACCAGCAAGGATGCGGCGAGGAACAATTCAGGGCTTTTGGTGCGCGCCGCCTGAGCGAACAGCCGGGGCAGCGCCACGCGGCCAACCACCAGCAGCACCGCGATCACCAAGCCGCCTTTCCACAGGGTATCGGCGAGTCCCGCCCAGCCTTCGCCTTGGGCATTGGGGGCGAGCGCGCCGAGGATGAAGATGATCGGCACGATCATGATATCTTCGAACAACAGCATCGACAGCGCGGCGCGGCCCACCGGGGTGCGGGTGCCTGAAATCGGCAACACGATCGCGGTAGAGGAGAACGCCAGCGCAAAGCCGAGCGCCAGCGCGCCGGTCCAATCGAGCAACCCCGCGAACCCCAGAAATGTGGCCAGCGCCGAACCGATAATCAGCAATTCCAGCGCGCCCAGTCCGAACACCAGCTTGCGCAATTGCCACAGGCGGTTGAACGACAATTCCAGCCCGATGGCGAACAGCAACAGCACGATGCCGAAATCGGCAAACGGGGTTAGCGCTTCGGGATTGGTGATGGTGATGTGGGTAAGCCAGGGTATTCGCTCAACCAGCGAACCAAGCCCGAACGGGCCGACCAGCACGCCGATCACAATAAAACCGATGATCGGGGTGATGCGGAACCGGGCAAACACCGGAATCACGATTCCCGCCGCGCCAAGGATTACCAGCGCGTCTGACAGGAAAGGGGAAGGTGCGAGTTCGCCAGCCACCTTATGCGCTTACCGCGCGGCAGTGCTGCTGTCATCCATCCTGTGCTGCAATGCGGGATATTGTGGTTAGCTCTGTTCCCCCAGCGGGTCGGAGATATTGCCCACCCGCTTGTCCCATTCGATCCGGTAAAGATCAAACCGGCGGTCGGCGAGGTTTTGCACTGTGCCTTCGGCCCGCGCCCAGCTGAGGTCGGCAAGGTTGACGTCACTGATCGTCAGCGTTTCGACATTTTCGGATGCTTCGGCGGCGATCCCGTCGCGCGCGAAGGGGAAATCGCACGGGGTGAGGATGCAGCTTTGCGCGTATTGAATGTCCATATTGGCGACATTGGGCAGGTTGCCGACATTGCCGCTCATCACGACATAACATTGATTTTCAATCGCGCGCGCCTGCGCACAATAGCGCACCCGCATATAGCCCTGGCGGCTGTCGGTACAGAACGGCACGAAGATGATCCTTGCGCCTTCGTCCACCAACCGCCGGGCGAGTTCGGGAAATTCGCTGTCGTAACAGATCAGCACGCCGATGGGGCCGCAATCGGTGGGTATGGCGTCAATGCTGTCGCCGCCCTTGATGTTCCACCAATAGGCTTCGTTGGGGGTCGGGTGGATCTTTTCCTGCGCGTGAATTGATCCGTCGCGCAGGCAAACATAGGCGACGTTGTGGATGTCGCCATCGGCCATGCGGGTTGGGTGCGAACCGCCGATGATGTTGATGTTGAACGCCAGCGCCATTTCGGACAATCGCTGGCGGATGCGCGGGGTATATTCGCTCAAGGCTTCGATGGCTTCGAGCGGGGTGAGTTCGCGGTCTTCGGCGGACAGCAGCATGACGGTGAACATTTCGGGAAAAACGATGAAGTCCGCCTCGTAATCGGCGGCAACATCGACGAAATATTCGATCTGCTTCATGAACTCATCGAAGCCCGAAACCGCGCGTGATTGCAGCTGGCAGGTGGCGATCCGCACGCTTTCCACATCGCGCGGCAGACGGTGCTTGGGCGGGGCGTCGCTATCCACATAGGGATTGCGCCAGATCATCCGCACAGCATTGCCGCGGCTGGCCTTGTCCTCGGGCAGGTATTTGGGAAGTATGCCTTGCGCTTCGAACCCGTTGGCGAGCTGGAACCGCAGCACCGGGTCGTGAATCTTGCTCTGGGTGACCAGCTCCAGATATTGCTCCGGGGTTTCGGCGCGATTGGTCTTGCGGCGCTTGGCGCGGGCATAGCCGGGCATCCGTCCGCCAAACACGATGCCAGTCAGGTCGAGCCGTTCGGCCAGAGCGCGGCGTTCTTCATAAAGCCGCCGCCCCAACCGGGTGCCGCGGACCGCCGGATCGACGCAGAGTTCATAGCCGTAAAGCCAATCGCCGGTGGGATCGTGGCGGCTGCCAAACCCGTTGCCGGTGACTTCATCCCAGGTATGATCAGACAGCGCGACGCGTTCATCCAGCCGCATCGAGGCGCAGTAGCCGACCACCTCGCCATCGAACAGCGCGACAAAGCAGCCTTCGGGGTAGTTGTTGATCTGCCCGCGAATTTCACCCTGCGTATAGGCGGGCAGATCATCATAGGCGCGGCGGACGAGATCCCCGATCGCCCGCACGTCCTTGAGTCTGGCCTGACGGATTTCCAGTCGTGCGGTTGATCGGCTTGCCATGATACTCCCTAGCCGGGTTCTACGCCTGGCTGGCCATTTCCTTTTCGAGGTTCTGCACGATGGTTTCGAAGAACTGCTCGGTGGTCTGCCATGCTTGCCCCGGGCCGATCAGCAGCGCCAGATCCTTGGTCATGTGGCCGCTTTCCACGGTTTGAATGCAGACGCGTTCGAGCGTTTCAGCGAACTTCACCACATCGGGCGTGCCATCGAACTTTCCGCGATACATCAGCCCGCGCGTCCATGCGAAGATCGAGGCGATCGGGTTGGTCGACGTCGCCTTGCCCTGCTGGTGCTGGCGGTAATGGCGGGTGACGGTGCCGTGCGCGGCTTCGGCTTCGACGGTCTTGCCATCGGGGCTGAGCAGCACAGACGTCATCAGGCCGAGCGATCCGAAGCCCTGCGCCACGGTGTCCGACTGCACATCGCCATCATAGTTCTTGCACGCCCACACGAACTTGCCGCTCCACTTCAACGCGGAAGCCACCATGTCGTCGATCAGGCGGTGTTCGTAGACCATTCCCTTGGCCTTGAACTGTTCGGCGAAGCCTTCGGTATCGAACACTTCCTGAAACAGATCCTTGAAGCGGCCATCATAGGCTTTCAGGATGGTGTTCTTGGTCGACAGATACACCGGCCAACCAAGGTTGAGGCCGTAATTGAAGCTGGCGCGGGCGAAATCTCGGATCGAATCGTCAAGATTGTACATCGCCATCGCCACACCGGCGCTGGGGAAATCGAACACGTCGAGGTCGATTTTGGTGCCATCATCGCCGTCAAACACCAGCCGCAGCTTGCCGGGGCCGGGGATCAGCGTGTCGGTGGCCTTGTACTGATCGCCGAACGCATGGCGGCCGACCACGATCGGATCAGTCCAGCCGGGCACAAGCCGCGGCACGTTGTCGATCACGATTGGTTCGCGGAACACCACGCCGCCCAGAATGTTGCGGATCGTGCCGTTGGGCGATTTCCACATTTTCTTGAGGCTGAATTCTTCGACCCGCTGTTCATCAGGGGTAATGGTGGCGCATTTTACGCCGACGCCGTGCTGTTTGATCGCATTGGCGGAATCGATGGTGACCTGATCATCGGTTGCGTCGCGGTTTTCGATCGAAAGGTCGTAATAGTGCAGATCAACGTCGAGATAAGGCAGGATTAGCCGTTCGCGAATCCATTGCCAGATGATGCGGGTCATCTCGTCCCCATCAAGTTCAACGACGGGGTTGGCGACTTTGATTTTCTGCATGGCTGATGCCCTATCCTTCTTTACCCGTCTGCGCGGGCTGCGTGTGATCGACGAAAAGCTGAGTAAGATGTTGCGCGGGCTTTAGCAGAGGAGGCGATGCTTGCAAGCAGTGCACCGGTCTTTGGCTTGCAAGTTGTGATGGAGCGGGCGCAGCGCACAAAAAACCCGCCTGAAGCGGCGGGTGATTTGCGGTTCGGGCCGATGGTGGGCGTAGCAAGGATTGAACTTGCGACCCCTACGATGTCAACATAGTGCTCTACCACTGAGCTATACGCCCGCACCATCGGATCAGCCTCTGTCGAGGCGGAGGCGGCCCTTAACGTAAGCCCGGAAAAGGTGCAAGCGATTCGGGAATGCCCCGCGTGGACTTAAGCGCGTGCCTCGCCCGCTTCCTCGAACACCCGCTCCACTTCCAGCACCAGATCGCGCAGGTGGAACGGTTTGGACAATACCTTGGCCGCAGGCTGTTCGCGGCTGGCGCGCAGCGATACGGCGGCGAACCCGGTGATGAACATCACCTTGGTGCGCGGGGAAATTTCCGCGCAACGCTGCGCCAGTTCGATCCCGTCCATTTCGGGCATGACGATGTCGGACAGCAGCAAATCATAATCGCCGGTTTCCAGCAGCGGGACGGCCTCGGTGCCGCGATCCACCGCGCTGACTTCGTAACCGGCGTTGGTTAGCGCGCGCGCAAGATAGGTGCGCATTGCCTCTTCATCTTCGGCAAGCAGGATGCGGGGTGTGCGTGGCGATGTCATGTCAGGTGGGTTAGCAGCGCAGGCTTAAGAAATCTTTGTGCCAGCGACAAATTGACTCGGAATGACACGCAGGCAGCCGAGCGAAGTGCGATCAGGCTTTGACAGCGCTGCGCAAAGGCGGCAGCAAGGTTGGCGGAATGACGCCAACCTCCCGCACGCCCCGTGATCCGATCTTCGCCCGCGCCGATGTGCGGGTGCCGGTGACAGGGGGCTGCGTGCCGGGGCTGAATGATGCGCCCGCCTTCACGCTCACCACGCCGCCGCGCCTGCGCCTGCCGGTGCTGATTGCCGTGCCGCACGCAGGCCGCGCCTATCCGCCTGCTGTGGTAGCGCGGATGCGCGATCCGGAGCTGGCGCAGTTGCGGCTGGAGGATCGCTTTATCGACCGGGTTGGCGTGGAAATCGCGCGGACGACAGGCGCTGCGCTGCTGGTGGCTAACGCACCGCGTGCGCTGATTGATCTCAACCGGGCCGAGGATGATGTTGATTGGGACATGATCGAGGGTGGCCGCCCGGCGCAGGGCGCCAATGTGGTGGCCCCGCACGCAAGCAACCGCCGTTCGCGCAGCGGGCTGGGGCTGGTGCCGCGCCGACTGCCGGGATCGGGCGAGATATGGCGCGGACGACTGGCTGCGGATGAGCTTGTTCAGCGGATTAGCGGAATCCATCAAGCCTATCACGCGGCACTGGCGGCAGAGCTGGCGCGGATTCGCGCCGAATGGGGCGTCGCCTTGCTGGTCGACCTGCATTCGATGCCGCCGCTGCGCGCTGCGGAGGGGGAGGCCTGCGCGCCGGTGATCGTGCTGGGCGACCGGTTCGGGGCCTCGTGCCACAATACCCTGATGGCCCGTGCGCTTGCAAAGCTTGAGCGCGAGGGGTGTTTGGCTGCGCATAACCGGCCCTATTCGGGCGGTTATGTACTGGACCGTCATGGCGCGCCGCATTCCGGCGTGCACGCAATCCAGATCGAAGTGTGCCGCACAGCCTATCTTGATCGGCACCTGGCCGATCCCGGTGCCGGGCTTCCCGCGATGGCGGCGCTGCTGGCCAATCTGGTGCGCGAGCTTGGGGCTGAGGCTGCGTTGCTCGGCGGCGGTGACGGGCTGCTGCAAGCGGCGGAATAAGCGCGCTTGGCCACGCATAAAAAACGGGCAGGGGGCGATTGCCGACCTGCCCGTTTTCCGATGTTGGGGCCGGAGCTTCAGCTCCGCCAGAAATCAGTTGAGCGACGGAGCCGCAGCGCCTTCCTCTGGCATCGGCACCTTGCCCTGCGCCAACTGACGTTCAAAGATTGTCCGCATCAGGTTGAGCGAGAACAGGTGCGCGTGAATCAGCATCAGCAGCCCGCTCTTCGACAGTTCTTCAAGCTTGGCGGCAGGCAGTTCGCGCAGTTTGTTTTCATCAACCATGCGGAACCCGCGATACACGAACGGCTTATCGGGCATGTCATTGCGGGTGATCGCGATTTCGCCGTCCATCAGGATGTCGAGCTTCGCCAGTTCATCGATGAACAGCTTGGTGCGCTGCCCCGCTTCTTCGAAGCGGCGACAAAAGTCGAGCACGCCTTGGATGTACTCGGTCGGCTGACCCTTATCATCAAACAGCGCCAAGCCATCGTCGCGCGCGCTAATCACACCAACGGTCGGGTCAAAGCATAGCGACATGTCTTCCACGCCCTGCTGCAACTTGGCGAGGATAAAGGGATAGCGCCGGACGTAAGCAGGCAGGTAGATCGCTTCGTTGATCTTCATGTCGTCGCCGACGAAGGTGTTCACCCCTTCGTTGAGGCCGAACAGCGCGATCGGCAGCGGGTTTTCGCCCGAGGTAAATACGATCGGGAAATGCCGCTGGGCATCGACGAATTCGTCCGAAGTCAGCGGCACCGCGTGGGTCGACGCGAGATAGGCGGCGCTATCCAGCGTCCCGGCCTTCCAGGTCGCATGATCACGGCTGTTGAGCGGCAGAAGGTCTTTGTAGAACAACGGAAGTTGCGGTTGCGGCGCGCTGGCCATGACGTCGTCTCCGGAAAAAAGCGGTGGTAAAAATCCCCTCGGCGGGAAGGCAACCCCCCGCCGAAAGCGCGGCGCTTAGGCGTTTGCTGCCCGACGCGCAACCCGCGAGGATCAACTGTGTGGTTCGAGGCGCAAGAGTTTCCCCGGATTGAGCAGATTGTCAGGGTCAAGCGCGGCCTTGATCCGCTGCATCAGCGCCAACGCTGCGGGATCGTGTAGCCGGGCGAGTTCATCAACCTTCATCTGCCCGATCCCGTGTTCGGCGCTGATTGATCCGCCCCATTGACTGACCAGATCATGGACTGCCGCACTGACCGCCTTGCCGTCGGCCTCCTCCCACACGCCGCGCTCCGCACCTTGGGGGGCGAGCACGTGGAAGTGGACATTACCATCGCCCAGATGCCCAAACGCAACCGCGCGAGTGCTGGGAAAAGCGGTTTCGATGGCGGGGGATGCGGCAAGGATAAACTCGGGCATTTTCTCGACCGGCACCGAAATATCGTGCTGCATCGCCGGGCCAATTGCGCGTTCAGCGGCTGAAATCGAATCGCGCAAAGTCCAGAAATCTTCCGCCTGCGTGTCATTCGCGGCGATCACGGCGTCGGCAATCAGGCCATCTTCCAGTGCGGTGGAGAGGCCAGCCTCCATCGCCTCGCGCAATGCGCCGCTGTCGCGGGTGGCCGAAACGCATTCGATCAAGGCGTTCCAATCGTGCCGTTCTGCCAAGGGCGCGCGCGCGGCGGGTAGATGCGCCAGCACGCTATCGAGGCAATGCACAGGCACCACTTCAAAACCTTCCAGCGCATCGCCCAGCGCGCGCTCCATCTGGCGCAGCAGCGTGCGCGCCTCGACAATTCCGCCAAGCCCGACCCAGGCCGTTGCCCGCCCGATCGCGGCCGGTAGCAGCCGCAAGGTCGCCGCCGTCACGATCCCCAGCGTGCCCTCCGAACCGATCAACAACTGCTTCAGATCGAACCCGCGATTGTCTTTTTTCAGGGGGGTCAGGGTATCGAGCACGTCACCATTCGCCAGCACCGCTTCCAGCCCCAGCACCTGCGCGCGGATCGTGCCGTGGCGCAGCACCTGCGTGCCGCCCGCGTTGGTCGACACCAGCCCGCCGATGGTTGCCGACCCTTTACCGCCGAGCGTCAGGGGAAAACGCATCCCCGCCGCCTCGGCCGCTTCGTGCAGATGTTGCAGGATAACGCCCGCCTCGCACAGCACTTGCCCTGCCTCGGTATCAAGCGCGCGGATCGCGTCCATGCGCCGCAGCGACAGCAACAGCGCGGTGCCGCTGGCATCCGGGGTCGCTCCGCCCGCCATGCCGCTATTGCCGCCCTGCGGAACAATCGGCACGCAGTGCGCGGCGCACAGCCTGACCAGCGCCGCAACCTCAGCCGTAGTGGCAGGAGAGGCCAGCGCCAGCGCCCGCCCGGTATAGCGTCCGCGCCAATCGGTCAGCCACGCATCCATCCGATCAGGATCGGTGGTCAGCCCGCGCGGGCCGAGCAGTGCGGCGGCCTCCGAAAGAAACGCTTCGGAGGTTGGCGAAGGGGCGGGCGGTGCGGCGAGGTGCGTCATTGTGGCCTCCATGCCACAGCTGGACGCGAATATGCCACCAGTTTCGGGCAAAGCTGGCAGGCAGTTAAGCCGCGGTTCAATTCTTGCCGCTAAGGCAGAGCGTGGTTTTCATGCGCCGGATGCTGTTTTCCGCCGCGACCCGTGTCCTCCAAGGAGAGATATTTCCGCATCATGCACGGCCTGTTTGCCTTTACGGCGCCGTTGGCGCTGATGCTGCCGGTGATGGCGGGGGCAGCCGGTTTGGCTGATCAGGCGGACGCAGTTCCCGCCCTGTCTGCACCGCAATGCGACGCCGCGCCCATGCAGGGCGAACCGGAACTGGCCAATCCACTGACGGCGTTTCGCGCCAGCGCCACCGCGGGGCAGGTGCGGATCGAACAGCGCGTGGTGGTGCGGATCGCTCCGCAGGGGCCTGCCGCCCGTCAGAACCTGCTCGCCCAGCTCCCGCAGCGCGACCTTGGCCCCCGTTTCGAGGAACGGCGCAAGGAAAAATGCGTTGCGCTGGAAGGCATCGCCGGGGTGCAGACTGGCAGCGGCAATCGCCTGGTGCTGTTCCTGCGCGATCAGCGGATGATCTCGGTCAACCTTGAAAAATCGTGCCGCGCGCGCGATTTCTACTCCGGCTTTTACGTCGAGAAAAACGAGGATGGGCGGCTGTGCGTTGATCGCGACAAGTTGCAATCGCGCACCGGCGCACGCTGCGAAGTCGAGGCGATGCGCCAGTTGGTGGAAGTGCGCAACTGACCGAATTGCGTCCCAAGCGCACGATTTCTTGACTTTTGCGAGTATTTGCGAGAAGGGCGCGCCAACCTGATTGCGCCATACTGCGCCTCAGGGCCAGCAATCCCGGCAGCAACCCTGCCCGCTATTTTCGGACACCACCTACCGCATGACATTCGCCGATCTCGGCCTCTCGCCTGAATTGCTCAAAGCCGTCGAAGACGCAGGCTATACCACGCCAACTGCCATTCAGGCGCAGGCTATCCCCACCGTATTGATGATGCGCGACCTGATCGGCATTGCCCAGACCGGCACCGGCAAGACCGCCAGCTTCGTGCTGCCGATGATCGATGTGATGGCCGCGGGCCGCCGCCGCGCGCTGATGCCGCGTTCGCTGATCCTTGAACCGACCCGTGAACTCGCCGCGCAGGTGGCCGAGAATTTCGAGAAATACGGCAAGAACCACGATCTCAAAATGGCGTTGCTGATCGGCGGCGTGCAGATGGGCGATCAGTTGAAGGCGCTGTCGGAAGGGGTCGATGTGCTGATTGCGACGCCGGGCCGGCTGATGGATCTGTTTGAACGCGGCAAGATCATGCTCAATGGCTGCGAACTGCTGGTGATCGACGAGGCCGACCGGATGCTAGACATGGGGTTCATCCCCGACATCGAATTCATTTGTTCCAAGCTGCCCGAAACGCGCCAGACGATGCTGTTTTCGGCCACCATGCCGCCGCCGATTGAAAAGCTGTCAAAGAAGTTTCTCACCAATCCCAAGCGGATCGAGGTGAGCCGCGCGGCTTCGACCAACGCTGATATTACCGCCTTCAAGGTGCCGGTGAAATCGCGGTCGAAGAAAGATACCCTGCGCTGGTTCCTCGAAAACGACCTGGTCGAAACCGCGATCATCTTTGCCAACCGCAAGACCACCGTGCGCGAACTCAACCAGAGCCTGACCCGCTTCGGCTTCCGGTCGAGCGAAATTCACGGCGACATGGATCAGTCGAGCAGGATCAAGGAGCTTGACCGCTTCAAGGCCGGCGAGGTCAACATCCTCGTTGCGTCCGACGTCGCCGCGCGCGGGCTCGACATCAAAGGCGTCTCCCACGTGTTCAATTACGACACGCCGTGGCACCCCGATGATTACGTCCACCGCATCGGCCGCACCGGCCGCGCCGGGGCCAAGGGCCGGGCTTTCACCTTCGTTGCGGAAGAAGACGCCGAAGCGATCAGCAATGTCGAAAAGCTGACCGGCAGCGTGATCAAGGTGTTCGGCAAGGACGACGTGCGCGTTGATCTCAGCGCCGCGATTGCCAAGGCCGAAGATGCCAAGGTCGATGCACCTGAACGCGAAGAGCGTGAGGAACGCGAGCCGCGCAAATCCCGCCGTGCACCACGCGCTGAAAGCGCCCCGCGTGAAGATCCCGCGCCGCGCGAAGAGAGCGCCGAACCGGCAGAACGTCCGGCCAAGCCCCGCCGGGCTCGCGCCGAACGCCCGCAAGCCACCGAGCGCGTCGCCGATGACCGCCAACCCCGCGTGCGCCGTAACAACGAAGACGACACGCCGGTGCCAGCAGGCGAATGGAACGGCCCGCGTCCGGGGTTTCTGGATGTGGGGTTTGGGTAGAAGCGTCGTGGCCTTTGGCAAGCGACGATGGGCGACGCGAACCAAGCTCACTGTTGCTCTTATTGTATTAGCTGCAATCGCCACACCGATCGTCGGGCCGTTTACGTTCTACGGTAATCTAGTTCCTTACCTCACGCCCCTTATCCCGAAACCTGACGGTGTCCCGAGCGACGCCAAGGTGGCCCATAACTGGAAAGGCTCCGGTTTGTACTGGCGCTGGGAGCGTAAGCTTCCGGCAGGCCGAGCGACTTGGGCGTTGGCGGCAGATCGATGGGTTTCCGTGAGCTTTTACGCCAAGCTGCCAGGCAGCGCGATTTCCGAGCGGAGCTTCCATTTTGCCAATTTTGTAGGGGACGAGATTGACTTCGCTCAAGATGGGTCCGGGGCAAGTCACTGTAGCATCCACACGGCCAAGTTATCGGACGAAGACGTTGTTGCCGCTCGTAACCTTCTTGCGCAATCAAGCGTCGCTGCAAAAAGCGATGTTGAGCGACGTTTGATCGCGCTTTCGGTGGACTTCGTCGATCATCCGAAAGTTGGTGAGCATCCTTGCGGCGCGCGCTATGGGCCTGTCTGAGGGCTTACCCCACCACCGTCACAAACGAATCCAGCACCCGCTTCTCGCCAGCATCCTCGAACAGGATGGTGAGCTTGTTGCCCTCCTGATCGATCACGCAGCCGGTGCCGAATTTGGCATGGCTGACCATTGCGCCAATCGCGATGTCTGACCGCGCGGGCGCGGCGAAGCTGGCTGCTGAACGCGTGTTTTCGCGCACCCTTGCAGGCTTGGTATCATACCCTGACGTCAACGCCCGCTGCCAGCCGGGGCCGCGCGTTTGGGCGCGGTCGGGGCGGTCACGTGCGACGTGGGCGAAGGGGTCGTCCTGCTCGCTCCAATTGGCGCGCCACAGGCTTGCCCCGCCGGTCAGCGTGGTTTCCTGATCAATATGTTCGCCGGGCAGTTCTTCGATGAAGCGGCTGGGGATAGAACTGATCCACTGGCCATAGATGCGGCGATTGGCGGCGTGCAGGATCACGCAGCGCCGCCGCGCGCGGGTGATCGCGACATAGGCGAGGCGGCGTTCTTCTTCGAGGCTGGCCAGCCCGCCTTCGTCAATCGCGCGCTGCGATGGGAACACGCCTTCTTCCCAGCCGACGCAGAAGATATTGTCGAATTCCAGCCCCTTGGCGGCGTGGATCGTCATGATCGTCACCGTTTCCTCGCTATCGGCGCGGTCATTATCCATGACGAGGCTGATGTGTTCGAGGAAATCGCCGAGCGTCTCGTAATCCTCCATCGCGCGCGCGAGTTCGGAGAGGTTTTCCACCCGTCCGGCGCTTTCGGCGGTGCGATCCGCGGCGAGCATGGCGTTATAGCCGCTCTCCTCCAGCACCAGCCGCAGCAGATCGGCGGGCGTCACCGTCTCCGCCGTCTCACGCCAATGCAGGAATTGCCGCATCAAGGCGCCAATGGTGTTTGCAGCGCGCGCGGGCAGTTCGTCGCTGTCGGCCAATTGCAATGCGGCAGCAGCCAGCGGCAGGTTCATCGCGCGCGCGTGGCTGTGCATTTTCTCCAGCGCCTTGGCACCCAAACCACGCTTGGGCTGGTTATGGATGCGTTCAAACGCGAGGTCATCCTGCGGCTGCGCGATCAGCCGCAGATAGGCGAGCGCATCGCGGATTTCGGCGCGTTCGTAAAAGCGGAAACCGCCGATGATGCGGTAATTCACCCCGATCTGGATGAAGCGGTCTTCAAACTCGCGGGTCTGGTATTGCGCGCGCACCAGAATGGCGACGCCGTTGAGCGCCGCGCCTTCGCGTTCCAGCCGCTCGATCTCCTCGCCCACCCGGCGCGCTTCTTCGGGCGCGTCCCAAACCCCGATCACCTTGACCTTGTCGCCGCCGTTCACTTCCGTCCACAACGTCTTGTCGTGGCGCTGGCTGTTCGCGCGGATCAGCCCCGCTGCCGCGCCGAGAATATGCGGGGTGGAGCGGTAATTCTGTTCCAGCCGGATCACCTGGGTTCCGGGAAAATCCTTTTCAAACCGCAGGATATTGGCGACTTCTGCGCCGCGCCATGAATAGATCGACTGGTCATCATCCCCCACCACGCAGATGTTCTTGTGTTCCTGTGCCAGCAGCCGCAGCCACAGATACTGCACGGCGTTGGTGTCCTGATATTCGTCCACCATGATGTATCGGAACCGGCGCTGATAATCGGCGAGGATATCGTGATGGTTACGCAGGATGTTGAGCATATGCAGCATCAGGTCGCCGAAATCGCAAGCATTCAATTCCTTCAGCCGCGCCTGATAACGCGCATAAAGCGCCGCACCCTGGCCATTGGCGTAAGCCTCGTTCTCGACCGCATCGAGGTCTTGCGGGTTCAGCCCTCTGTTCTTCCAGCGATCAATCAACCCCGCCAGTTGGCGCGCAGGCCAGCGTTTTTCGTCAAGGTCAGCCTGCGCGATCAGCTGTTTGAGCAGCCGGATCTGATCATCGGTGTCGATGATGGTGTAATTGCTGTGCAACCCTGCCAATTCGGCATGGCGGCGCAGCATCTTGGCGCAGATCGAATGGAAGGTGCCCAGCCACGGGATGCCTTCCGCACCGGGGCCAAGGTGATGCGCCACCCGTTCACGCATTTCGCGCGCAGCCTTGTTGGTGAAGGTGACACACAGGATCTGGCTGGGATAGGCCCGCCGGGTCGCCACCAGATGCGCCAGCCGTGCGGTCAGCGCTGCCGTCTTGCCCGTGCCCGCACCCGCCAACATCAGCACCGGGCCTTCGGTTGCCAGAACGGCGGCGCGCTGCGGCGCGTTCAACTGCGCGGCATAGGCCGGAACAGTATCGCGCGCAGGCGCAGGAGAGGGCAGGGTGTTGGTCATCGCACTAACGTGAACAAGTAGGGAACAATTGCCTGCGGGGCAAGCCACGGCATCGTGCTTATCGTCGGGCCACCTCAGCCAGTCGCAGCTGCCAGTCTGAGCAGGCTTAGCTTGCTCTTGCCGACCCGTCGTTCGGCCTCGATCGCCAGTCCGTTGATTTTGGGGTCTTCGTTGAAGGCTGTCTCCAGCGAGATCCACGTTTGCGCACCGATCCAGCCGAGCCGCAGCAGCCGGTCGAGCGCGACCTCGCCTGCGCCCGAATGGTAGGGGGGATCGACGAGGATCAGGTCGAGCGGCGCGGTGGCGGCGCGCAGCTGCGTTGCCGATCCTGTCTCCACCCGCGCCTGATCGCGCGCCCCAAGCGCGGTGATATTGGCGCGGATCGCCTCCACTGCCGCGCGATCCTGTTCGACAAACAGGCAGGTGGCCGCGCCGCGCGACAATGCCTCCAGCCCGAGCGCGCCCGACCCTGCAAACAGATCGGCCACCTGCAACCCTTCAAAACTACCGAGGCGGCTGGTGAGCATCGAAAACAGCGTTTCGCGCATCCGGTCAGCGGTCGGGCGGGTGGCATCGCCCTTGGGTGCGACCAGCTTGCGACCGCGCCATGCGCCCGCGATAATCCTCACTTGCGCGGCCCGCGCGGGGTGTTGCCGCGCGTGGCGGGCGGACGTTTGCGCGATGGCGAGCGCGCGGGCGGTCGCGGCGTACCAGCGCCAGCGCTGTCTTTGCGCGGGGCGGCGACCGGGCCAGCACGGCCCTTGCGCGGCGGCACGGCATTGGCGGCATCAGCCGGTTTGCGCGCCGAATGTGGGCCATCTGCGCCCTTATGCGGGGCAGGGCGCGCGGGCGGCGCAGCCTTGCGAGCAGGTGGGCGCGGGGCGCGCGGAGGCTTGGACGGTGCGGCAATCTCTACCTTGTCCGCTTTCTTCACCCCGCCGCGCGGGATCGGCTCGCCCGTCATTTCAGATAGGAACCGCGCCACTGGCTTGCCGGTCAGTTCCACCGCCTGCCCGCGCGGCAGATCGCCGAGGTTGAACGGGCCATAGCCAGTGCGGATCAGGCGGTTGACCTTGAGGCCGAGATATTCGAGCACCCGGCGCACTTCGCGGTTCTTGCCTTCGGTGATGGTCATTTCGACCCACACATTGCGGCCCGTTCCGCGTTCAAGGTTCGCGTCGATCGAACCATAGCGCACCCCGTCAATCTCCACGCCTTCGATCAGGTCTTCAAGCTGGCTCTGCTGGATTTCGCCGAACGCGCGGGCGCGGTAGGTGCGCGGCACTTTGGTGGCGGGCAACTCCATCGTGCGTTTCAGCCCGCCATCATTGGTCAGCAGCAGCAGTCCTTCGGTGTTGAGATCGAGCCGGCCGACCGGCATCAGTCGCGGCGTCCCGGTGGGCAGGGCATTGCGCAGCGCGGTGTAAATCGTCGGGCGGCCCGCCAGATCGCGCTCGGCCGTGATTAACCCGGTTGGTTTGTGAAACGCGAACAACCGTGTGGCTTCGGCTGCGGCAACCGGGTTGCCATCCACCGTCACGCCGCGCAGGCTGGCGAGGATTGTTGCCGGGGTATCAAGCACCCTGCCATCCAGTGCCACGCGTCCTTCGGCAATCATCCGCTCAATCTCGCGGCGGCTGGCAACGCCTGCGCGGGCGAGCAGTTTGGCAATACGTTCCCCTTCGGGACGGTTTTCGGAGCGGGGGGGAGCGGTTGGCATAGGCGCGGCGCTACGCGCTCAATTGGCTGCCCGCAAGGCTTCGCTCACGATCTGATCGAAGCGCGCAATCCCACCTTCCAGCGTGCCAAGCGTGAGGTGATCAATCGCGCCCGATTGCAGCCCTTGCTGGCCGAGTTCGGCAGCGCGGAAATCTTCGCTGGCAAACACCCCGCCGTCGAGCAGGTTCCAGCTGCGTTCCCAATGGTCGCGCGCCTTGTCGGTGGCGGGCGCTTCGGGGATCAGCATGAAATCTTCGACCAGCGTCAGGTCATGCGCCTGCGGCATCAGCACCATCACATTGACGTAGTCGGGGCTGGGGACGATCACGGTGGCGGGCAGGAGTTGATAGGCGAAGGTCACCACCCGGCGCAGCGCCGCCATATCGCTGAGATCGACGCCTTCCATTTCCTCCAGCCGCCCCACGGCCGAGCGTTGATGCGGGCCGATCTGGTCGCCTGCGGTGATTCCGTCCTTGAAGAACGGGCCGATGGTGGCCGCGTGCAGGCGGGTAACGTGGTAGCTTTCAAGGAAGGCATCCATGATCAGCTTCCAGTTGCCGCGCACCGTGTGAAGCTTGCGCCGGAACATGTAAGCTTGCGGCAGGCCGAAAGCCTTCAAGTCTTCGCCCAGCGCGGCGGCGTCGCTGAAATCCGCGCCATTCTGCGGCGCAAACCAGATCAGCCCACCGGCCTCAAGGCTGGGCAGTTCGACAAGGCCGTATTCGCTCTTGTCCATGCCGGGGAAGGTATCGGGGCGGGGCAGTGCCAGCAGCCCGCCATCAAGCCGGTACGTCCAGGCGTGATAGGGGCACACCAACCGCTTGGCGCACACCGTTTCGCTGCCTTCAACCAGCCGGGTGCCCCGGTGGCGGCAGACATTAAGGAACACGTGCGCTGCGCCCTGCGCATCGCGGGTGATCAGCAGCGGGCGTCCGGTGGCATCATGCGGCACCGCCATGCCCGGATCGGGCAGCAATGCCGACGGCGCGAGCACTTGCGGCAGGCGGTCGAACAGCGCAGATTTTTCGCGCGCGAAGTGATCGGGGCAGGTGTAATTGCTGGCAGGCACCTGCTGAATGCCGCCCGCCACCTTGGCGCGTCCTTCGCGAATCGCCTCGGCCAGCGCCAATTGCCCCGGCGTTGGTCGCAAGCTGGGCATATCTGTTGTTGCTGCGTTCATCGCTCTTTTCTCATCCTCATTCCCAAGCCTAGTGTGCCAGACAATCGGGTGACGCAAAAGGATACAGTGGATGATCGACTGGGATACCGCAATTCTGTTCGGGGTGATCGCTGCGGTCGTTGCTCTGGCTTACCTTGTTCCGGCGTTCGCGCCCTATCGTCGCAAGATGCCGTTTGTGGCGTTTCTGCTTGGCATTTCGTCGGGCTTTCCGCTGACCTTGCTGCTGGGCACGATGACGTTCTGGCTGTCCAAAGTCGGGATTGATAAATCGACCATCGGGTTCGCGATCGGGCTGACAACGCCCTACACGCTCAAATTCCTGTGGGCACCGCTGGTCGACAAGACCCCCATTCCTATCCTAACCAACTGGCTGGGGCAGCGGCGCGCGTGGCTGTTTGTGGTTCAGGTCGCGCTGGTTCTGGCGCTGTGGCAGCTTGGCACCAGCAACCCCACCAACGACAATATCGGCATGTTTGCAGTGTGGGCGATTGTCGTCGCGTTCCTGTCGGCAACGCAAGACATCGTGATCGACGCCTACCGGATCGAGATCCTGTCGGACGAGGAAATGGCCCACGGCACGGCGATGAACCAGTTCGGTTATCGCACCGGCAATCTGCTGGCAGGCGCAGGTACCATCTACCTCGCCTCGACTGAAGGCTATGATATCGGCTGGGCGATGGCTTACGGCGTTACCAGCTTTCTTGTCCTGCCCGCGATATTGGGCGCGTTGTGGGCCGGGGCAGGGCGGTTCGATCCGAACGCGGCGCGCGCTGCCGGGCAGAGCTTTTTCAACTGGCTCACTGAAACCGTGGTCAACCCGTTCCGCGAATTTCTGGGCCGCAAGGGAGCGGCGCTGATACTGCTGTTTGTGCTGATCTACAAGGTTGGCGATGCGATGGGGCAGGGAATGCTCAACCCGATGATCGTTGAGCTGGGCTTCAGCGATACCGAATTCATCACCATCAACAAATTCGTAGGCTTCGGCGCGCTGATCGTCGGATCGGCGCTGGGTGGGCCATTTATCGCCTGGCTGGGGATGGGCCGCGCGCTGCTCATATCGGGTTTGTTGATGATGTTGTCGAACTTCCTGTTCGTGGTTCTGGCGATTGTCGGCCATTCGCCGCTGATGCTGGCGATTGCAGTGGGGACTGAGAACCTGACGAGCGGGATCGGGCTGACGGTGTTCGTGACCTATCTTTCGGGCTTGTCGAACCTCGCTTACACGGCGACCCAGTTTGCGCTGCTTTCAAGTTTTGCAGCGGTTGGGCGAACATGGTTGGCGACGCCGTCGGGCTATCTCGCCGAAAACCTCGGCTGGGTGGGGTTCTGGACATTTACGGTGGTAATTGCTGCGCCGGGGATGCTGCTGTTGTGGATGCTGTGGCGCAAGGGCTTCGTGGTGGAAAGTGTACGCCAGACTGGTGACGGTGAAAGCAGTGACCCGCCCGAAGCAGTCAACGCGAAACCGGGCGTGAGTCCGGCAGAGTAGCGTCTAGTCTGGCACCTCATCATTCAACAGCAGCGCCTCGCCCGCGAGGTAGAGTGATCCGGCGATCAGCACTGGCAGGCCATCATCGGGGATAGCAGCCAAGGCGGTCGTCAGGTCTGACGCAGGGCGTGCCTGTGGGCCAAACGCTGTTGCCGGGTGCCAATCGTGCCCCGGCACCGGCACTGCGGTGATACTGGCGAGCATCGGGCCGAGCGGGGTGGTGAGCGCGCCGGGGTCTTTACTCTCGATCATCCCGACTACCAGATGCAGGCGTTGACCAGCGAAATGCGCGCCGAGCATCGCGCCTGCCTGAGGGTTGTGCCCGCCATCGAGCCACACTTCGCGTCCGCCGGTGAGCGGGCCGGGGCCAAGGTGCTGCATCCGCGCGGGCCAGCGCGCTCCCGCCAATCCCGCAGCCATCGCCGCGTCCGATACTGGCAATGCGGTTTGCGCGCGCAGCATTGCTACGGCCAATCCGGCGTTCACCCGCTGGTGCGCGCCGGGAAGCGCGAGCGGCACGTCAGGGGCACTGCGCGCGATAATCACTGGCGCACCCACGCCCGCCGCCACTGCGCGGATCGCTGCCATTTCAACTTCCGGCTGGCCAATCGTCGCCAGCGGCACGCCAGCCTTAGCAATCCCCGCCTTTTCAAACGCGATCCGCGCCATTGGTTCGTGCGGCACGCCATCTTCGGGCGCGAGCAGGAAGCGTTCGTGATCGAGGCCGAGGGCTGCAATCCCGGAGGCGGCGAGCGCGTCTGGTTCGAGCACGTTGGTCGCATCGAACCGCCCGCCCATCCCTACTTCGACCACGCAGGCGTCCGCAGGCGTGCGGGCAAAGGCGAGGAAGGCGGCGGCGATGGTAACTTCGAAAAAGCTGGGGCCGAAGCCTTCGCCCCCTTGTTCACTGGCATCAAGCACCTCCTCAAGCACCGCCGCCAGTGCTGCGTCGGAAATCAGCTCCCCCGCCAGCCTGATGCGTTCATTATAGCGCACCAGATGGGGCGAGGTGGTGACGTGGACGCGGTAGCCTTGCGCCTCCAGCATCGCCCGCAGAAACGCGCAGGTCGAACCCTTGCCGTTGGTGCCTGCGACGTGGAACACTGGCGGCAGTTTGCGATGGGGATTGCCGAGCTGCTCCATCATCGCACGGATGGTGTCGAGGCCAAGCCGCCCCTGCGGCAGGCTGAGCCGCGCGAGCCGATCCAATTGCGCCTGAACGCCGGGGTCAGACGAGGTGCCGAAGTCTTTCATCCCCACCTCGTCACCCCAGCGGAAGCTGGGGTCTCAAGCGGCGAGCGCCGCGCACGAAGCCTCGGACCCCAGCTTTCGCTGGGGTGACGTTGAACATTACGCCGCCTTCACCGGTTGCAGATAATCCAGCACTTGCGCCAGCGTCGCTTTCAGATCGCGGCGCGGCACCACCATGTCGACCATGCCATGCTTGTGCAGATATTCGGCACGCTGGAAACCTTCGGGCAATTGTTCGCGGATCGTGTCCTGAATCACCCGCTGGCCCGCAAACCCGATCAGCGCGCCCGGTTCGGCAATGTGAATGTCGCCAAGCATCGCGTAACTTGCAGTCACGCCGCCGGTGGTCGGATCGGTCAAAACCACGATATAGGGCACGCCCGCCGCCTTCAGCCGCCGGGTCATCACGGTCGCGCGCGGCATTTGCATCAGCGACAGGATCCCCTCCTGCATCCGCGCCCCGCCCGCCGCCGTCACCACAATGTAAGCGCAGCCGCGATCGAGCGCCTTTTGCGCGCCTTCGCAGAACGCCTGGCCCACGGCCATGCCCATTGATCCGCCCATGAAGCTGAAATCCTGTACGCCGACCACGGCGGGGCGGGTTTCGATGGTGCCGGAGCCGACCACGAAGGCATCATCATGCGGATTGGCGGCGCGCGCGGCCTTCAGCCGATCAGTGTATTTCTTGGTGTCCTTGAACTGCAACGGGTCTTCGGTGACTTTCGGCAGAGGCAGCACCTCGAACCCCGGATCCATCAGCAGCGCCAGCCGCGCATCCGCGCCGATCCGCCCGTGATGTTCGCATTTCGGGCAGACAGAGAGGTTGTCCTCATACTCTGCCACGAACAACATTTCCTGGCAGGATGGGCACTTGATCCACAGATCCTTCTCTGTGGTTTTCTTCCCCGACGAAAAGCCGAGCGAATTGCGGACGCGGGTGAACCAGTTCATGGGGGTGTCCTAAACTCTTTTGGTCGTCATTGCGAGCCGTAGGCGAAGCAATCCATGACGCGTCGTGACCATATGCTGCGATGTCTGTTCATGGATTGCCTATGCTCACAATGACGAAATTAACGGGCGGTGTGAACGGCGTCGGCCAGCGCGGCGGTGAGTTTGCGCAGGTGCGCCGGAGCATCCGCCCCATATTCGCCGCAGATTTCCACCAAGGCTGAGCCAACCACCACGCCATCCGCCACCTTGGCGATCGCGGCGGCCTGTTCGGGCGTGCGCACGCCGAAGCCGACGGCGATGGGCAGATCGGTCGATTGCTTGAGCCGCGCCACGGCTTCTTCAATGCTGGCCTGCACAGCCTGCTGTTTACCGGTGATCCCGGCGACCGAAACGTAATACAGAAAGCCTTCCGACCCGGCGAGCACCTGCGGCAGGCGCGCCGCGTCGGTGGTCGGCGTGGCGAGGCGGATCGGGGCGATGCCACGCTCGCGCAGGGCCGGGCCGAGTGCGTCGTCCTCCTCGGGCGGAATGTCGACGCAGATGACGCCGTCAACGCCCGCAGCGGCGGCGGCATCGGCAAACCACTCCGGCCCGCGCCGCACCATCGGGTTGGCATAGCCCATCAGAACGAGGGGCACGTAAGGGTGCCGGGCGCGGAAGTCGGTGGCGTAGCGCAGCACGTCGGCAGTGGTGGTGCCTGCGCCGAGTGAACGCAGGTTGGCGCTCTGGATCGCGGGGCCATCAGCCATCGGATCGGTGAAGGGCATGCCGAGCTCGATCACATCCGCGCCGCCTTCGACCAGCGCATCGAGATTGGCCGCGGTGTCGCCATCGCCTGCGGTGATGAAGCAGACGAGCGCGGATTGGCGGACGGCGAAGGTGGAGGTGAGGCGGGTCATTGGTTTTTCACTTTGGCCTTTTTGCGGCGTCTTTGCCATTCGTTGATCGCGGTCAGTGTGGCGGCAACAAGGATGGCCCAGAGGAAAGTTTTGCCGCTGAAACCGTCACTGGACAAAAGACCTTTCAGCAGCGCCATGATCGTGAACATGACGATGAACTGAAGGAGTCCCGGGCCCCAGCTTGGCACTTGCGGTTCTTCACTATGCTCGCGGCGTCGCTTCTTCCGAATTTTCGCCCGGGCTTTGGTCACGATCTCACGCGCACCCTACAAAACCTTCGTCACCCCGGACTTGATCCGGGGTCCAGCTTACTGCGTCGCTGCGGAGAGAGGCAGCGGGATCCCGGGTCAAGCCCGGGATGACGGCGAATGATTCGTCATTGCGAGCGTAGCGAAGCAATCCGGGGCGGCGGTCGGTCGCTCTGGATTGCCGCGTCGCCTTCGGCTCCTCGCAATGACGAGGGATGGAGATCAAAGTTCCACTCCCAGCTTCTCAGCCACGGTGAAGATGTCCTTATCGCCGCGCCCGCACAGATTCATCAGCACGATGCTGTCCTTCGGCATGGTCGGCGCGACCTTCTTCACGGCGGCAATCGCGTGGGCTGGCTCGAGAGCGGGAATAATCCCCTCGGTGCGGCAGAGCAGTTGGAAGCCTTCCAAAGCCTCGTCATCGGTGACGGCGGTGTAATCGACGCGGCCCGATTCCTTCAGCCATGCGTGTTCGGGGCCGATGCCGGGGTAATCGAGACCGGCGCTGATCGAGTGGCCTTCGGTGATCTGGCCGTCTTCGTCCTGCAACAAATAGGTGCGGTTGCCGTGAAGCACGCCAGGCGATCCGCCGAGCAGGCTGGCGGCGTGTTCATTACCGTCGAGGCCGTGGCCCGCCGCTTCCACGCCGAGCATCTTCACGTCCGCATCATCGAGGAACGGGTGGAACAGCCCCAGCGCGTTGGAACCGCCGCCGATGCAGGCGACCAGCAGATCGGGCAGGCGGCCCACACGGGACAGCATCTGCGCGCGCGCTTCTGTGCCGATCACGCTCTGGAAATTGCGCACCATCTCCGGATAGGGGTGCGGGCCTGCCGCCGTGCCGATGATGTAGAATGTGTCGTGGACGTTCGCGACCCAGTCGCGCAGCCCTTCGTTCATTGCGTCCTTCAGCGTCGCGCCGCCGCTGGTGACGGGGATCACTTCCGCGCCGAGCAGCTTCATGCGGAACACATTGGGAGCCTGCCGCGCCACGTCGGTTGCGCCCATGTAGATTACGCAAGGCAGGCCGAACCGCGCGCAGACGGTGGCGGTCGCCACGCCGTGCTGGCCCGCGCCAGTCTCCGCGATGATCCGCGTCTTGCCCATCCGCATCGCCAGCAGGATTTGGCCGATGCAATTGTTGATCTTGTGCGCGCCGGTGTGATTGAGCTCATCGCGCTTGAACCACACTTGTGCGCCGCCCAACTCCTCGGTCAGGCGCGGCGCGAAATAGAGCGGCGAGGGGCGGCCGACGTAATGTTCCAGCAAGTCGTCGAACTCGGCGGCAAACGCCGGGTCGGCCTGCGCCTTGCGATATTCGCGCTCCAGATCGAGCACCAGCGGCATCAGCGTTTCAGCGACATAGCGCCCGCCAAACTGGCCGAAATGGCCGCGATCATCGGGCTGGGTGCGGAAGGAATTGGGGTGCGTGTTCATAGCCGTGCCGCTTTGCAGAAGTCGGCGATTCTGTCCACGTCCTTGATGCCCGGCGCGCTTTCCACGCCCGACGATGTATCCACCAACGGCGCGCCGGTCAGCCGCACCGCCTCGGCAACATTGACCGGGGTCAGCCCGCCTGCAAGGCCCCACGGCAGCGCGCCCTTATACTGGCGCAGCAGCGACCAATCGAACACCAGCCCCATGCCGCCGGGCATCGCGCCCTTGGGCGTCTTGGCGTCGAACAGGATGAAATCCGCCGTCCCGGCATATCGATCAGCGCGCGCGATATCATCGGCGCTCGCCACGCACAGCACTTTCCATACGGGCAAGCCGAACCGCGCCCGCACGGCGGCGGCGCGTTCGGGCGTTTCATCGCCGTGAAGCTGAATTGCATCGAGCCTTCCGGCTGCCACCGCATCACCGATTGCCGCGTCATCGGCATCGACAAACACGCCCGTACGGCGGATCGCGGTGCCGGATACCTCGGCCAGCCGGGCGGCCTGCGTGCCGGTGACATAACGCGGGGAGGGGGCATAGAAATTCAGCCCGCACCAATCGGCGCGCGCGGCGATGCAGGCGCTGAGCGCTTCGGGCGTTGAAACCCCGCAGATCTTGATTGTAGTGGGCATAAGCAATCGCCGCTAAAGCGTCGCCTCGATCGCGCGCGCCGCCTCAACCGGGTCTTCCGCGCGGCTGATCGGGCGGCCGATTACCAGCACACTCGCGCCATTGTCGCGCGCGGCGCGGGGGGTGACGACGCGTTTCTGATCGCCGGTGCCGCCGCCGTTGGGGCGCAGGCCGGGGACGACGAAGAATCCGTCCTTCCACGCCTTGTGCACGAAGCCGACTTCCTGTCCCGAACACACCACGCCGTCCAATCCGGCCGCATGGGCGAGTTCGGCCAGCCGCATCACCTGCGTTTCGGCGCTGCCATAAACCCCGGTGGCGGTCAGATCATTGGCATCAAGGCTGGTGAGGGTGGTGACGGCCACCACCTTGCAGCCATCGGCCGCCGCCGCTTTGGCGTCCTCCATCATCGCGCGCCCGCCGCTGGCGTGGACGGTGACAATCGCGGGCTGATAGACATGGATCGCCTGCATCGCCGCAGCGACGGTGTTGGGGATGTCGTGGAACTTCAGATCGAGGAAGATAGGCAGGCCCATATGCGCAATTTCGTGCACCCCGTGGCTGCCGTGCGCGCAGAAAAACTCCAGCCCCAGCTTGACCCCGCCAATATGCGCCTTGACCTTGGATAGCAGCGCCTTGGCTGGTTCCAGCTGCGGAATATCGAGCGCGAGGAAGATCGGATTGCTCACTTGCCGTCCCCCGCGCTGCCGGGGTTTGACGGGTTGAACGGGTCGGCGGGCTCTCCCGCTTTTGCCCCTGCCTTATCCACAGGGCTGTCCACGATTGGTGCCGCGTTTGGCACTGCCGTTTCGGCCTGCCGCGCCAGCGCCATGTTCTTGAGCGAATTTTCCAGCGCCCGGATGCGTCTTTCTAGGGTCCATCGCACACTCCGGTGATACAGGTATGTTGGCACTGCCCCGATCATAAGGAAGGCAATCACAATGAATCCTACGGGCCAGTCCGCCCCTATGGCATCGCTAGAGGTCATCCAGATCCTGACCCTTTGTGGCTCGCCCCAATTGATGCCAACAATCAAAGCGAGATAGGCTGCAATTGGTATCCAGATGATGGTGCGAAGGATTTTCACGAGGCACGCCTCTCCCAATGGCCCATTGATTGACCAAGCCTAGGCGATTTGGCTCCCGAGTCCAGCATCGCCGATCTTACCCGAACACCCGCGCGAAGATCGTGTCGACCTGGGCGAAGTGGTAGGCGAGGTCGAATTTCTCCTCCAGCTCGGCAGGCGAAAGCGCCGCCGTCACTTGACTGTCAGCCTTGAGCAGATCGAGCAGCGACAGTTTCCCGTCCGATTCCCACACCTTCATCGCGTTGCGCTGCACCAGAGCATAGGCATCCTCGCGGCTCACGCCTGCCTGCGTCAGCGCGAGCAATACCCGCTGCGAATGGACGAGGCCGCCCATCGCATCGAGGTTTTTCTGCATCCGTTCGGGATAGATCAGCAGCTTTTCAACCACCCCGGTCAGCCGCGCCAGCGCGAAATCGAGCGTGATGGTCGCATCCGGCCCGATGAAGCGTTCCACCGACGAATGCGAAATATCGCGTTCGTGCCACAGCGCGACATTCTCCAGCGCGGGCAGGGCATAGGCGCGGATCATGCGCGCCTGACCGGTCAGGTTTTCGGTGAGGATCGGGTTGCGCTTGTGCGGCATCGCGCTCGATCCCTTTTGGCCGGGGGAGAAATATTCCTCCGCCTCCAGCACCTCGGTGCGTTGCAGGTGACGGATTTCGACCGCGAGCCGTTCAATGCTGCCCGCCACCACCGCGAGCGTGGCAAAATACATTGCGTGGCGATCGCGCGGGATCACCTGCGTGGAAACAGGTTCGATGGCGAGGCCGAGTTTCTCGGCGACATGCGCCTCAACCGCCGGATCGACATTGGCAAAGGTGCCAACAGCGCCGCTGATCGCGCAAGTCGCAATCTCCGCCCGCGCCGCGATCAGCCGCGCACGGCAACGGTCAAATTCGGCATAGGCCTGCGCCAGTTTCAGCCCGAAGGTGACGGGCTCGGCATGAATACCGTGGCTGCGGCCGATGGTCGGCGTGTATTTGTGCTCCATCGCGCGGGTCTTGATCGCCGCCAGCAGCGCGTCGGTATCGGCGATCAGAATATCGGTCGCGCGCGTCAACTGCACCGACAGAGTGGTGTCGAGCACGTCCGATGATGTCATCCCCTGATGCATGAAGCGCGCTTCATCACCGACTTGCTCGGCCACCCAGGTGAGGAAGGCGATCACGTCATGCTTGGTCACCGCCTCGATTGCGTCGATGGCGGGAACATCAATCACCGGGTCGGTTGCCCACCAGTCCCACAGCGCCTTGGCGGCAGATGGCGGCACCACGCCAAGTTCGCCGAGCTTCTCGGTGGCGTGCGCCTCAATCTCGAACCAGATGCGATATTTCGCTTCGGGTTCCCACAAGGCGGTCATTTGCGGGCGGGCATAGCGGGGGACCATGGTTGGGACGTTCCTTCCAGACGGGGCAGTGGCGGCGCACGGGCGCCGGGTGGGGCGCTATTGCGGCGGGGCTTGATTGGCAAGGGTGCGCGCGCCGCTGGAAAGGCGCTGTCCACGCATCAGCCTGATTCTTGTGCCGCAGTTGTAACGCCTCTACGGTCCGGCGCGAAGGCTCAGACCGGAGGAATATGTAATGCCAAGGTCAGCCCAGCAATCCGTAGCCGGGGCGACCGCGCCTAACACCGTTGCCCAGAAACTTCAGGAAGAACGCTATCCGCCGTTTGTCCGCGTCACCATGCGGCGCTGGGTCAAATGGTATCTTGATGGGACCGAAGCGTTCTGGCCGTTCGGCGATGTGGCAATCCGGTTTCTGATTGCCATGTGGTTTTTGCGGTCGGGTCTGGTCAAACTGAGCAATTGGGACGGCGCGGTTTTCCTTGCGGCGAATGAATATCCAGTTGGCTGGATGGACCCGGTGAGCGCTGCGACAACCGGTCTTGCGATCGAACTGATCGGCCCGGCGCTGCTTATCGCAGGGTTTATGACCCGTCCGGCGGCGCTGGCAATGGCGGCGCTGACGATTGTCAGTCAGGCGGTTTACATCCCCACAACCAGCAACCTGATCGCTGGCGCGATTCTGATCTGGTATGTTTTCCACGGGCCTGGGGTGATCTCGATTGACCGCGCGGTGGCCGGAGGGATCAAGCAAAGCGCCTTGCCGCTGGCGCGTCCGGCGATTGTGGCATCGGAGTTTGCGCGCGAGCGCCTCGCTCCAGTTATCATGGCGATTACGCGCGTCTGGATTGCGGTCAGCTTGCTCAATCATGCGCAGTTGATTCAGCCCTCGGTCGCAGTTCAGACGTGGCTGCCAACCACAATCTTTGCCGGTTTTCCGGGCTGGCTGGCGGTGATATTCGCAGTGCTGTTCCTGACCGGATTTGGCGCGGTGATCGTTTCCTATACCCTGTTCCCACTCATCCTCGCCTACATGATCATCGGCGCGCATCCGGCGGTTACGCTGTTTCCGTTCCTGTTTCTCGGAATTTACGAGGCCAAGGGGGCAGGTTTCCTGTCGCTTGATAGGGCTATTCTGGCGTGGCTCGACAAGAACATCCTGTTTGATCGCGCCTATGCCGATATTCCTGAAAGATGGCCGCATATCGTGGTGGTGGGTGCCGGGTTTGGCGGGCTTGCAGCCGTGGCCAAGCTTAAACGTCTGCCGGTGCGGATAACTCTGATCGACAAGCGCAATTATCACCTGTTTCAACCGCTGCTGTATCAAATTGCCACGGCAACGCTGAATCCGGCAGACATCGCCACACCGATCCGCAGCATGTTCAAGGGCGATGGCAATGTCCGCGTGATCAAGGGAGAGGTGAATGCGATCAATCCCGCCACCCGGACGGTTACATTCGATCAGGATTGCACATTGTTCTATGACCGTCTGGTGCTGGCGACCGGTGCGACGCACAGCTATTTCGGGCGCGATGAATGGGGCCCCTATGCGCCGGGCCTGAAAACCATCGAGGACGCGGTGGCGGTGCGGGGAGAAATCCTCAACGCATTTGAACTCGCCGAAGCCGCTGGCGATCCGGCGCGGGTGGAGCGGTTGTTGACCTTTGTCATCGTGGGCGCCGGGCCGACCGGGGTTGAACTGGCCGGCGCGATTGCCGAACTCGCTAAAGTCAGCGTCGCGCGCGAATTTCGCATGATCGACCCGGCCAGTGCGCGGATCATTCTGGTTCAGTCCGGCCCGCGCATTCTCCCGTCATTTCCGGAAAGCCTGTCGCAGCGGGCGACCAGAACGCTGGAAAATCTGGGCGTTGAAATCCGCACCAACAGTCGCGTGACCGAAATTGCCGAAGCGCAGGTGCGGATCGGCGACGATACGGTGATCGAGACCGAAACGGTGCTGTGGGCGGCAGGCGTTGCCGCATCACCGGCGGCACGGTGGCTGGGTGCCAAGGATGATCGCTCTGGCCGAGTGTTGGTGAATGACCTGATGCGGGTGCTGGACAAGGATGGCAAACCCATCGATGATATTTTTGCTATCGGTGATACCGCCGGCAGCAATGCATGGAATGGTGACCCGGTACCCGGCCTTGCCCCGGCTGCCAAACAGGCGGGTGCCTATGTCAGCCGCGTGGTAGAAGCCGAATTGCTGTGCAAGCCTTGCCCCGGTCCGTTTCGCTATCGCCATAAAGGCAGTCTGGCGACGGTCGGTCGCAAGTCGGCGGTGGCCGATTTTGGCGCGTTCAAGCTGTCAGGCGCGCTGGCGTGGTGGCTGTGGGGCCTAGTGCATATCGGCTTTCTCACCGGCACCAGAAACCGTGTCACGGTAGTGATTAACTGGGCGTGGAGTTTCTTCGCGCAGCATTCGGGCGTGCGCCTGATCACCGGTGAGGATGATTAAGCACCCTCTAAATTAACCCCTTCGCCCGCAGACTGACATGCCCTTCGCGACCGATGATGACGTGATCATGGACAGTCACGCCGAGCAGGCGTCCGGCCTCAGCAATGCGTTGGGTGATCTGGATGTCGGCGCGGCTGGGTTCGGGGCTGCCGCTGGGGTGGTTGTGCACCAGAATCATCGCTGCCGCCCCCAGATCCATCGCCCGGCGTATCACCTCGCGCGGATGGATCGCGGCCTCGTCAATCGAACCATCGCCAAGGTGATGATCCTCGATCAGCCGGTTTTTGGTGTCGAGGTAAAGGATGCGCACGCGCTCCACCGTCAGATGCGCCATATCGGTGGTAAGGTAATCGATCAGCGCCTGCCAGGAACCCAGCACCGGCTTTTTGATGATTTCGCCGCGAGTCATGCGCCGCGCCGCGATGCTGACCGATTTGATCGCGGCGGCGCTGGCCTCGCCCACGCCTTTCACGCGCTGCAACGCCTTGGGATCGGCGTTAAGCACGCCTGCAAGGCTGCCGAACTGCGTGATCAACACCTTGGCGATGGGTTTGGTGTCCCCGCGCGGGATCGCGGCGAACAGCAGGTATTCGAGCACTTCGTAATCCGCGAGCGCCTCGGCTCCGCCGCTCAGCAACCGTTCGCGCAGGCGCGCGCGGTGACCGTCGCCTGCGGATTTACCCGCGTCCGAACGGGCAGGCGGTTCGCCTCCAAAATCGAAATGGTCTTCAGCTTCCGGCAATGCGACCCCCGGCAGGAATTGATCCTGCCTGCTCATTGCCTTTGAGCGATGATGCGCGCAAGGGTTGGGGACGATGCCGGTGGCGGATGAGCAGCAGATAGAGAGTGCCCAGGATGGCGCGCGGCGGTGGTTCTGGCCGCGCCGCTGGCGTACCCGCATCGCTGCTGGCGGCGCGATTGCGGCGCTGGTCGCGGGCAGCGCAGCATGGATTGACCGGGAACGCATCGCCAGCGATTTTATCGACGATTATCTCGCCGCCAATGGCGTGCCGGCCACTTACGACATCATCGCCATCGGCCCGCGCATGCAGGTGATCGAAAATCTGGTGGTGGGCGATCCGGCGCGTCCTGATCTGACCGCGCGGCGGATGGTGGTGGAACTTGGCGTGGGCTGGGCCGGGCCGGAGGTGCGGCGGGTGACGCTGGACGGCACGCGGGTGTTTGGCACCTATCAGGACGGCGTATTCAGCCTCGGCGCGCTTGATCCGCTGGTGTTTACCGATAGCGTCGAACCGCCTGCGCTGCCCGCAATTGATGTGGTGGTGAATGATGCACGCGCGCTGATCCAAAGTGATTTTGGCGCGGTGGGCATCACGCTCGACGGGGCGGGGCGGCTCGATGATGGCTTTGCCGGAACGCTCGCGGCAACCGCGCCGGGGATCGGGGTTGAAGGCTGCCGGGCGGAGCGCGCGACGCTCTATGGCCAGCTGACCATGGCAAGCGGCGCGCCTAGCCTTTCCGGCCCGTTGCGGATCGGCGATCTCGCTTGCGGCGGGGCCAGCATGGCGCGCGCCGATATCGGCACCGTGCTGTCATTAAAGCGCGATTTTGCCGGAGCCGAAGCCGATCTTGTCGTCGAGGGTGGCGGAATCGCCATGGCGGGGGTTTCAGGCGAGGCCCTGTCCGGCACCGCCAAGATAAACTGGGGCGAAAGCGGTTTGGCAATCGCGCATGATCTTGCGCTTGCCAATGTCACTGCGCCGCAGGGCCGTTTGGCGAGCCTATCCGCCGATGGCGCGTGGCGCGGGCCGAGCGATGCCAGCCGGGGGCAGTGGGAAGGCACCTTGCGCGGTGCGGGGCTTGTTCCTGCCGCCGATCTCACCGCCAGCCTTGCCGCTGCCGAGCGCGGGCTGGAAGGCACGTTGCTGGCCCCACTGCTCGCCAAGGCGCGGGGCGGGGTGGATGATGCGCTGACCGGATCGCGCTTCTCCGCCGAGGCGATTGTGCGGCACAAGCGCGGCGAGATTGCGCTGATCGTCCCCGAAGCTGCGCTGACCAGCCGCGCGGGCACGCGGGTGCTGGCGCTGTCGCAGATCAATGCCGGGATCGCGGGTGAGGGGCTTTCCGGGCTGCGCGGCAATATCCTTGCGGGCGGCGAAGGCCTGCCCAGCATCAATGGCCGGATCGAGCAGGAGCCGGGAGATGGCTGGACGCTGCGGCTGGCAATGGCGGACTACGCGGCGGGCGCGAACCGGCTGGCGATCCCGCGTATGACGTTGCGGCAGATGCGCGGCGGCGTCATCGACTTTGCCGGGTTGATCACCGCGAGCGGCGATTTGCCGAGCGGCGGCGTAACTGACCTCACCTTGCCGATGGAGGGCACCTGGTCGGCGCGTGGCGGGCTTGCGGTGGGCCGTCGGTGTATGCCGGTGCGGTTCGGCGCGTTGGCACTGTCCGGATTGCGGCTTGCTGGTCAGGCGATCACGCTATGCCCCGAAGGCGGCGGGCCGATGCTGGCTTATGATACTGACCTCAGGCTGGCCGCAAGCACGGGGAAACTCGCGCTGGCCGGCACCCTTGGCGATAGCCCTGCAAACCTTGCCGCTGATGCGGTGATGCTGCGCTACCCTTCGCCCTTCGCTATTTCCGCGTTGGCTGCGCAGATCGGCTCGCCCGGCAGCGAGATACGTCTGTCCGCTGCCAGCCTCACCGGCAGCCTGACAGGCGAAATCAGCGGCGAATTTGCGGGCGGTGCGGCGCAGATGGAGGTCGTCCCGCTCGATATCGGCGCGCTGGCCGGGCGCTGGTCATTTTCCGATGGCGTGTTGCGGGTGGGAGACGGCGCGTTCACCTTGACCGACCGCGTCGTAGAAGGCGAACCCCGGTTTGAACCGCTTATCGCGCGCGGTGCGAGCCTGCTGTTCGATGGCAACGCGATCACCGCCGACGCGACGCTGCGCCACCCCGCGTCAGACAAAGTGGTGACATCGGTGGCAATCACCCACCAACTTGAAACCGCACGCGGGAACGCACGGCTATCTGTTCCCGGCATCGTGTTCGACAAAAGCCTCCAGCCCGAAGACCTGTCCTATCTTGCCAAGGGGGTGATCGCGTTTGCCGATGGCTCGGTCAGCGGCGATGGCCGGATCGACTGGATTGGCGATGACATCACCAGCAACGGCACCTTTGCCAGCGATGGCGTCAATTTCGCCGCGGCATTCGGCCCGGTTCGGGGACTTGCGGGCGAGGTGCGGTTCACCGACCTGCTCAACCTCACCACCGCACCCGATCAGCGTGTGCGCATCGCCGCGATCAATCCGGGGATCGAAGTGCTCGATGGCTCCGTGCAGTTTGAAGTCAAGGACGGCACGCTGCTCAACCTTGAAGACGCGCGCTTCCCCTTCATGGGCGGCGAATTGCGGATGCACCCGCTGGCAATGGATTTCAGCCAGCCGGAAGAACGCCGCTACGTGTTCGAGATTATCGGTCTGGATGCCGCCACTTTTGTGGCGCAGATGGAACTCACCAATCTCGGTGCGACCGGTACCTTTGATGGCACCGTGCCGATTGTGTTCGATACCGATGGCAATGGACGGATCATCGGCGGCCTGGTGGTCAGCCGCGCGCCCGGCGGCAATGTCGCCTATATTGGCGAACTCACCTACGAAGACCTCGGCGCGATGGGCAATTACGCCTTTTCGGCGCTGCGCTCGCTCGATTACCGGCAGATGAGCGTCGGCCTGAACGGCGATCTGGCGGGTGAGATTATCACCAATTTCGATTTTGACGGTGTGCGGCAGGGGGAAGGCACCAGCCAGAACTTTGTCACACGCCGCCTGGCAAAGCTGCCGATCCGTTTCAAGGTCAACGTCCGTTCGGAAAATTTCTACGAATTGGCCACGATGGTGCGATCATTGTGGGATGTCGATTTCCTCGGCAATCCGGTCGATCGCGGGCTGCTCAAGGCCGAAGGTGGCCGGTTCGTTCCCGCCAATCCTGCTGCAAAACCTGTTCAACTTCCTGAAAGCGAAGATCAGCCATGACGCACATCGAATTGACCGCAACAGCGCGCGCTGCCACATCCCCGAACGCAACACGGGGAGGGCAAGCGCGGATGACGCGGCAAGGCACAGGACGTTCACGCCGGGCGATGATGGCCGGGGCTGCGATCCTTTCGGCAGGGCTGGGCGGCTGCATCAATATCGCCGCCCCGGACGAACCGATCGTGATCGAGCTCAACATCAACATCCGGCAGGAAGTGATTTACCGGCTGGCGCAAGACGCCGCCAATACGATTGATGAAAACGCGGACATCTTCTGAACCGGAAGATGCTGCGATCAGGAGGAATGATGATGCGCAATGCAATGCTAGCCGGAATCGCCGCGCTGACGGTGTTCGGCCTTGCCGCCGGACCGGCGCAGGCGCAGCGCGATCCTGCCTATGCCGCCGCACGCGCTGCGGGCAAGGTCGGCGAACAGGCCGATGGATACCTTGGGATTGTCGGCGCGGCTGACCCGGCGTTGCAGCGGCTGGTGGATGATATCAACATCAAACGCCGCGCGGTTTATGCCGAAAAGGCCAAGGAAAACAACGCCACGTTGGAAGCCTATGCGCTGACCGCCGGTTGTCAGGCCGTCGCGCGCACCACCCCGGGTGAAAAATATCGCACTCCCGATGGTAGCTGGCAGACCCGCACAGACGCTGCCCCGATCCGCGACGCGCGCTGCCCGTAATCTGTTTGCGTTCTTATCTCGGTAATCAAGAACGCCCCCATGTTGACACTATTGGGCCCCCCTTCTAAGGGGACGGCGCCCTCGGCGGGCACCGTGTTGCGCGTGGCTTGGCTTTCCCTTACGGAGCCCGGCATGAGCGATGAGGAACCCGCCCGAGAACCTATCCAGGAGGATGCGCGGATCGATGCGCTCGAAGCGCGGCTGAAGGCCGCACGCGAGCGTGAAGATGAACGCAACCGGCCGCAGGTTTCCGCTCCCGATGCGAATTATCGCAGCGGTAGCCGGGTGCTTGCGGATTTGCTCGGAGGGATTCTCGGCGGTCTGGTTTTTGGCTGGGTCATTGACCATTTTGCCGGAACCCTGCCCTGGGGACTGTTGACCGGATTATTCATCGGAATAATCGTGGCCTTCAGGAATATTTTTCGGATGGCGAACATACGGCCCGCCGATCCTCCGCAAGAGGATTAATCAGCGGGCCGGATGATCAACAATTTAGGGACCTAACCGAAGTGTCAGCCGCTGTGGCAGCCGAACCGGCCAAAGTTGATCCGATGTATCAGTTCACCATCAAGCCATTGGCTGAGTTGGAACTGGCCGGATTCGACATTTCCTTCACCAACAGTGCGGCGTGGATGCTGGTCACCACGATCGTGTTGTTCGGCTTTGTGCTTGGCGGAATGAAGCGCCAGCTGGTGCCGGGGCGCTGGCAGATGGCGGTGGAGTTTTTCACCAGCTTCATCGACGACATGCTTCAGGCGAATATCGGCGATGCCGGTCGCAAATATGTGCCCTACGTCTTCTCGCTGTTCATGTTTATCCTGTTTGCCAACATTCTTGGCCTGTTGCCGCTGGGCGTGGTTGGGTTGCATCCGTTTACCTTCACCAGCCATTTCACCGTCACCGGGGTGCTCGCGCTGATCACGATTTCGATCGTGCTGGTGGTCGGTTTCTGGAAGCACGGGCTGCACTTCTTCGGCCTGTTCGTGCCGCACGGCACGCCGCTACTGATGGTGCCGCTGATCTTCGTGATCGAACTGTTCTCGTTCATCTTGCGCCCGTTCAGCCTCGCGCTGCGACTGTTTGTCGCGATGATGGCGGGCCATGTGCTGCTCGAAGTTCTGTCCAGCTTTGTGATTGACGGCTCCAATGCCGGCGCATTGTGGGGCGGGGTGGTTGGTTTGCCCAGCTTCTTGCTGATGATCGGCATCTGCGCGCTGGAAATCCTGGTTTCGGGCATCCAGGCCTATGTCTTCGCGCTGCTCACTGTTTTCTACATAAATGATGCAGAAAATCTGCATTAATCCCTCAACGCTTACGAATTAAGAACCGAAAGGAATCAATGATATGGATATGGAAGCTGCAAAGCTCATCGGTGCGGGTCTCGCTGCTATCGGGACCGGCCTCGCCGCCATCGGCGTGGGCAATATCTGGGGGAGCTTCCTGTCGAGCGCGCTCCGCAATCCGGGCGCCGCAGATGGCCAGCAGGGCCGCTTGTTCGTCGGCTTCGCTGTGACCGAACTGCTCGGCCTGCTCGCCTTCGTGGTGGCGATGATCCTGATTTTCGTCGCCTGATTATACGACATCTTACGGGCCGGTTCGCAACCGGATCGGCCCGCCTGACTTAGCGCTTTTGTTCCGGGACGTAGCCCAATGCCCCAGATAGCCCAGCTAGCGGACACCTATGCCAGCCAGATATTCTGGTTGCTGGTGTTCTTTGGCCTCACCTTTTTTGTCGTTGGCCGCGGGATGGTTCCCAAGGTCATGAGCACGGTTGCCGACCGTGACAGTCAGATCGCCGCCGATCTGGCCGTTGCCGAGGCTGCGCGCGCCAGAGCGGACGACGAGGAAGCGGCGTGGCGCAAGCGCGAAAATGACAACCGGGCTGCGGCGCAGGCACTGGTCGCGAAGGCCAAGTCCGACGCCGCAGCCAAGGCCGAAAAGAAGCTCGCCGCCGCGCAAAAACGGCTCGACACCAAATTGGCCAAGGCCGAGGCCGAGATCGCCGAAGCGCGCAAGAATGCGCTCGCTGAGATCGAGGATGTAGCGGTTGAGGCTGCGCAGGATATCGTCAAACGGCTCGCAGGCGTTTCAGTGACGAAGCCTGCGGCAGCCAAGGCGGTCAAGGAGGCAATGGCTCATGGCTAATCCGATCGCAGCACTTCCGACTGATGCGACGCAGGCTGTGGTCGAAGTCGATCACGCGCCTGCGGGCGCTCATGCAGAGCCCGAACTGTTCGGCCTCGCGCCGTTCCAGATCGTTGCACTAGCGATGCTGGTGCTGATCGTGATCATGGTGTGGAAGAAAGTCCCCGGCATGATCGCTGGCGGACTAGATGCCAAAATCGCCGTAATTCGCACGCAGTTGGAAGAAGCCAAGACGCTGCGCGCCGAGGCTGAGGCCCTGCGCGATGAATACGCCGCCAAAATCGCCAGCGCCGAAAAGGACGCCGAAGTGCTGCTTGATGGCGCCCGGGCCGAAGCTGACGCGATCCTCGCGCGGGCTGAAGCCGATAGCGCGGCGATGGTCGCGCGCCGTCAGCGCATGGCCGAAGACAAGATCGCCGCCGCCGAACGTGCCGCGATTGCCGAGGTCAAGGCGCGCGCTGTGACCGCCTCTGCTGCTGCATCACGCAAGCTGATTGCCGCGCGTCACGACAGCGCGGCAGATCGGACGCTGACCGACGAAGTGATTGCCTCGCTCTGAGTGCATCTGAAATTGCATTGTGAAAAGGGCGGCCCGTCGTGGCCGCCCTTTTTCGTTCGAGAGGCTACGCGCCGGGCACAAACACCACCTTGCCCACCAATTCGCGCTGCGCCATCGCCGCAAAGCCTTCGCGCCAGCGGGAAAGCGGCAGGATGCGATCAATCGAGGGGGTGATTGTCCCGGCCTCGGCCAGCGCGGTGATGGCCTGTTGCACCGCCCGCCCGCGCTCGGGGAAGCGGCGCGCGTACTCTCCAGCGCGCAGCCCGATGATGCTGAATCCCTTGATCAGCGGGATATTGGTCGCAATTTCCGCGATCCGGCCTGAGGTAAAGCCGACCACAACCAGCTTGCCGCCAAAGGCAACGCAGCGGGTCGATTCGTCGAACACGTCGCCGCCGACAGTGTCGAATACGATGTCGGCCAGCGCACCGTTTGTAATCTGGGCGACCTGTTCGCGGAACCGACCCTCGGCCAACAGCATCGCATCAGGGCGGGCAAGGGCCGCGATGCGCTCGCGCTTGTCGGGACTGCCGGTGGAGGCAATCACACGGGCTCCAAGAGCGCGGGCGAGGTCGCAGGTGGCAAGTCCTACCCCGCCGCTTGCGCCGTGCACTAGCACCCATTGCCCGGGCTTCACGCCGCACAGTTCAACCAGCCCGGTATAGGCGGTGGCATAGGCAGCACCCATCGCAGCGGCGGCGGCAAAGTCCATGCCCTGCGGCATCACAGACAACTTGTCCGCCGGGATACTGGCAAGTTCGGCAAAGGCACCCGTTTTGTTGCCGCCCATGACCCGATCACCCGGGGCATGGCTACTGGCCGGTTCGGCCTCAAGCACTTCGCCCGCCAGTTCCAGCCCGCTGGTGAAGGGCGGTGCGGGTTTGTACTGATAGCCCCCTTGCGTCATCAGCAGATCGGGAAAATTGAGCGACGCCGCGCGGACCCGGATCAGCACCTCGCCGGGCGCGCGGATAGGGGCAGGGACGTCAGCAAGAGTGACACCGGAAAGGTCGTCTGAAAGGCACTCGACCCGAAGGGCCTGCATGGTGCTAGAAATTGTCCTTCGCCGCCCGCAGCGCTGCAAAGGTTTCATGCGGAGCGCTGCCGCCCCACTTGGCCATTAACGCCGGATCATCAGCCCGCAGGAACGGGTTGGTCGCCAATTCGCGTTCCAGCGTGGTTGGCACTGTCCATTCATCACGCGCGCGCTTGGCGGCGATTTCTTCGGCATAGGCCTGCAAGGCGGTGTTATCAGGATCGGCATGGAGCGCGAATTTTGCGTTCGATGCGGTGTATTCGTGCGCGCAATACAGCACGGTTTCGGGCGGCAAGGCCTTGATGCGCGAAAGGCTGTCCCAGAACTGCTTCGGCTCACCTTCGAACATGCGTCCGCAGCCCAATGCAAAGACGCTGTCACCGACGAACGCGACTCCCGCAGAGGGAAGGTAATAGGCGATGTGGCCGTTGGTGTGGCCGGAAACGTCGATCACCTGCGCTTCGACCGCGCCCAGTTTTACCGTGTCACCGTGGGCGATGATGCGATCGATCGGGAATTTGCCGTCGACTTCTGCCGGGCCGGTAATGGTGCAGTCAGTCGCGGCCATTATCGCTTCATTGCCGCCTGCGTGATCGGGGTGCCAGTGGGTGTTCCAGATCTGCGTGATGCGCCAGCCTTTCAGTTCGGCCTGTAGCAGATATTCTCTGGCGTCAGGGGTGTCGATCGCCGTGGTTTGATGGCTGTCGGTATCGTGGACGAGGTAGCCGTAGTTGTCGCTAAGGCATGGGAATTGGTGAACATGGATCATGGCGCTGACCTTACAGGCCCAGCTGCCAAAGGAAAAGGCCCGCCTGCTCGATTGAGCGGGCGGGCCTTTCGATCAGGCTTAAAGGCGGCTCCTGCTTGCGCAGGAGCGCACCGCTAACCTCAATCTTCCTTCTTCTTCAGCGCGGCGCCGAGGATATCGCCCAGCGATGCGCCCGAATCGGAAGAACCGAACTGTGCCACGGCTTCCTTTTCTTCGGCGATCTGACGCGCCTTGATCGAGAAGTTGGGCTTCTTCGAACGGTCGAAGCCAATCACCATCGCATCGATCTTGCTGCCGACCTGGAAACGGTCAGGACGCTGTTCGTCACGGTCACGGCCAAGATCGGCGCGCTTGATGAAGCCGGTCGCACCGTCTTCGCCAACCTGCACTTCCAGCCCGCCGTCGCGCACTTCGAGCACAGTGACGGTAACGGTCTGGTTCTTGCGCAGCGCACCTGCGGTGGAGGCGCCTTCGGCAGTCGGCGCACCCTTTTCAAGCTGCTTCATGCCGAGGCTGATGCGTTCCTTGTCGACATCGACATCGAGCACCACGGCCTTGACCATTTCGCCCTTGCGGTGAAGCGCCAGCGCATCCTCGCCCGAAATGCCCCATGCGATGTCCGACATGTGAACCATGCCATCGACGTCGCCATCGAGGCCGACGAACAGGCCGAATTCGGTCGCGTTCTTGACTTCGCCTTCGACCACCGCGCCAACGGGGTTCTTTTCGGCAAATTCGTCCCACGGATTGCGCTGGGCCTGCTTGAGGCCGAGGCTGATCCGGCGCTTGTCGCTATCGACTTCGAGCACCATGACTTCGACTTCCTGCGAGGTCGAAACGATCTTGCCGGGGTGAACGTTCTTTTTCGTCCAGCTCATTTCCGAAACGTGGACAAGGCCTTCGATGCCAGCTTCGATTTCGACGAAGGCGCCGTATTCGGTGATGTTGGTCACTTGGCCCGTCAGCTTCGCGCCAACCGGATACTTGGCGGCCACGCCATCCCACGGATCGCTTTCGAGCTGCTTCATGCCGAGGCTGATGCGTTGGGTATCGGCGTTGATGCGCACGATCTGCACCTTCACGGTGTCACCGATATTGATGACTTCGCTGGGGTGATTGACGCGCTTGTAGCTCATGTCGGTGACGTGCAGCAGGCCATCGATGCCGCCCAGATCAACGAACGCACCGTAATCGGTGATGTTCTTGACCACGCCGTCGATGATCTGGCCTTCGACGAGGTCGTTGATCAATTCGCTGCGCTGTTCGGCGCGGGTTTCTTCGAGCACGGCACGGCGCGATACGACGATATTGCCGCGGCGGCGATCCATTTTGAGGATCTGGAACGGCTGCGGCATGTCCATCAGCGGCTGCACGTCGCGCACCGGGCGGATATCGACCTGGCTGCCGGGCAGGAACGCCACTGCGCCATCAAGATCGACGGTGAAGCCGCCCTTGACCCGGCCAAAGATGCGGCCTTCGACGCGCTTGCCTTCGCCGAATTCGCTTTCCAGCTTGTCCCACGCGGCTTCGCGGCGGGCGCGGTCACGGCTCAGCATCGCTTCGCCGTCAGCGTTCTCGACGCGGTCGACGAACACTTCGACTTCGCCGCCAACGGTCAGGCCGTGGTCGTCATCGCCGCGTGAAAATTCCTTGAGTGAAATGCGGCCTTCGCTCTTGAGGCCAACGTCGATCACGGCAAAGCCGTTTTCGATCGCGGTGACAGTGCCCATGACGACGCGGCCTTCAAAACCGTCTTCGCCGGCACCGCCGAGTTGTTCGTTAAGCATCGCCTCGAAATCGGCGCGGGTGGGCATTTGGGTTGCCATAAGTCAGGTCAGTCCTGTTTATTCGTTGTGCTACCGGCCACCGGTTTTTCCGGGGTCTTAAACTGCTTCCCACGCACCATTGCGGGGGCTGGCAGGGCAAGAGGCCGAGTTCTCCGCGTCGCCGAATGCGAAAACGCGAAGGTCCTTCAACCGTAAGGATTGCGAGAACGGACGCGCGCCTAGGCGAGAGCGGCGCGAAATGCAAGGATTTTCCCCCGATCCCGCCCGGATGCGGGCTTCGCAGTCCGATATGTAGGAGACACATGTTACACTGTTCAGAACGCAAAAATATCGCTGGCCGCCGCATGGGGTCGGGACAAGCTGCATCGCGACGAAGATGGGCGGACGTGCCCTGCCAGGACTTTCCTGCATCGGCGGCGCGTAGGAAAGCCCCTTTCAGGACGCACCCAAACGCGTGCAAACGGCGTCGACCACCACATTAATCGCCTGATCGCGGCCAAGGTGGGTGGTATCGATCACCAGCGCATCAGGCGCGGCGAGCAAAGGAGCATCGTTGCGGCCCATGTCGCGGGCGTCACGGGCGGCAATATCGCGCTCGACTGCGGCAAGCGCTGCATCGATCCCTCTTCCTTGCAGTTCAAGCCAGCGGCGGCGCGCGCGTTCCGCGACGCTGGCGGTGACGAACAGCTTCACGTCGGCATCAGGTGCAATCACGGTACCGATATCGCGCCCGTCCAGCACCGCGCCGCCGGGCTGGGTGGCAAACGCGCGCTGGCGTTCATACAGCGCTTGGCGAACAGCCGGATGCACCGACACGCGGCTGGCGAGGCCGCCAACTTCTTCCGAGCGTAGGGTATCATCGTCCAGCAGCGCATCGGAAAAGACGCAGGCGGCCAGCGCATCGGCGGGATCATCAGGATCGCCGCCGTTCAGCGCCACCTGCCGTCCCACTGCGCGATAGAGGAGCCCGGTATCCAGATGCGGCAGCCCGAAATGATCGGCCAACGCCTTGGCAATGGTGCCCTTACCCGATGCGGTGGGGCCGTCGACGGCAATGATCATGCCGGGTTTTTCCGTCGACCCTGCAATGCCCGTGTCAGACCAAACAATGCGATGCCCATCCACACGATTTCCAGAACCAGGGTTGGCAGGTTGAAATTGACCATTAGCGAAACGGTCAGCAGCGCCGCGCCGATGAAATTGACCAGATTGAAAAGCACCATGTTCATGGCCTTCACCACATTGCTGTAGGCATAGGCGGCGACGATGCAGAAACTGCCAGCAAAGCCGATCAGATCGGCGGCCAAGGGGGTGATGTAATCGGTCATGAAGTCCTTTCGGCAAGCATTGTTTCGAATGTCGGGAAGCTGGTCGCTATAGGACGGGTGTCGTCCACTTCGACGCCATCCCTTGAGAAAAGGCCCGCCACAGCCATGCTCATGGCAATGCGGTGATCGAGCCGCGTGGCGACGCTCGCACCGCTGGGCGTGCCGCGCAACATCTCGCCGCCGGTGCCGTGGATGGTAAGGCCGTCTGCGTGCTCCTCCACGCGCGCGCCAGCCAGCGTCAGCGCGGCGGCCATGGTGGCGAGCCGGTCGCTCTCCTTGACCCGCAGTTCGACCAGTCCGGTGGTGCGGGTGGTGCCGTTTGCCAGTGCTGCGGCGACGAACAGCACCGGAAATTCATCGATCATGCTGGGTGCGAGTCCGGGATCGACGTCGATGCCGGTCAGCAGCGAATGCCGCACGCGCAGATCGGCAACCGGCTCGCCGCCGACTTCGCGGGGGTTCAGTTCCTCGATATCCGCGCCCATCTGGCGCAGCACTGCCAGCAATCCGGCGCGGGTCGGGTTCATGCCGACATTCAGGATCGTCAGATCGCTGCCCGGCACGATGCTCGCCGCGACCATGAAGAACGCCGCGGAGGAGGGATCGCCGGGAACGGTCACGTCCATCGGCCTCAACTCTGCTTCGCCGTGAATGCTGATAACACGTTCGCCGCTGTCCTCGCCCACTTCGAGCCGCGCGCCGAAGCCTGCCAGCATCCGCTCGGTATGGTCGCGGGTTGGCACCGGTTCGATCACGCGGGTGATGCCGGGGGTGTTGAGGCCCGCCAGCAGCACCGCGCTTTTGACCTGCGCGCTCGCCACCGGCAGGCGGTAGGTGATCGGCACGGCAGGCGCCGCGCCGCGCAGCATCAGCGGGAGGGTACCGCCCGCCGAAGCCTCAATCGAAGCGCCCATCTGCGCCAGCGGGGCGATAACACGGTTCATCGGGCGGCCCGAAAGGCTGGCATCGCCGACAAAGGTCGCGGTGATCGCGTGGCTGGCAACCAGCCCCATCAACAGCCGGGTCGACGTGCCCGAATTGCCCATGTCGAGCGCGGCCTTGGGTTCGAGCAAACTGCCCACGCCCGCTCCGTGGACTGTCCACACGCCGTCCACCGTGCGTTCCACCTGCGCGCCGAACTGCCGCATCGCCGCCGCCGTGGCGAGCACGTCCTCGCCTTCGAGCAGGCCTGTGATCCGGCTCTCACCCACAGCTAGCCCGGCAAACATCAACGCGCGGTGGCTGATCGACTTGTCGCCGGGAACGCGGATAGTGCCCGTAAGCGGGGCTGAGGGCGCAAAGGTATGGCTGGTCATATGGCGGCGGTCTTTGACAGCGCCCCGCGCTTCTGGCAAGGCGCGCCGCGCATACTGGCCGCGCTCTTGATAAAGGGCTTGCCGGAACCCAATTTCTTGATCAATCCACCAACGATTTTTCAGCCGTTCTGCCCGCCCTTGTCTTGGGGTCGGCGTGTTTTGAGGAATGATAATGGCGAAGCCTGAATGGGGTACCAAGCGTACCTGCCCCAAGTGCGGGGAACGATTCTACGATCTGGGCAAGGATGCCCCGGTGACTTGTATCGAATGTGGAGAGACGTGGTCGCCCGAACCCGTGCTCAAATCCAAGCAGCCGATTCCGTTCGAGGAAGAAAAGAAGAAAGACGTCGAAGCTGACGCCGATCTTGGCGGCGACGACGAACTTGAGGATCTCGACGAGGACGGCGATTCGCCCGACAATGACGTTGATCTTGGCGGTGACGATGATCTGGGTGTTGCCACCACCGGGGACGACGACGAGCACGAATCCTGATTTCTCTCTTGCAAACGGCGGGCGGCCCTTATAATGGCCGCCTCCCGCGAACTGGGCGCAAAGCCGGGTTCGCATGATGACTGGTTCGGGGCCTTAGCTCAGCTGGGAGAGCGCAACACTGGCAGTGTTGAGGTCAGCGGTTCGATCCCGCTAGGCTCCACCAGTCATTCAGACAAAGTCGGTGCTTCGATGGTGAAGTCCGCAACGCTGGCCGACGAGGTTTCGTCCGCCGGCGTTTTTCGCATGATGCGGATGCTGCTGCGTTCGCAAGGAGTTGCTGGCGATGTTTGACACGCTGTCCGACCGTTTAGGCGGCGTATTTGACAAGCTGAAAGGCCGTGGCGTGTTTGCAGGAAAAGTGGGAACCGCTTTTCCGGTTCGCAAACGCGCCGATCACAGAAAAGCGGCCTCAGTCGGCGGAGTGCATCGTTATGTTTGACACGCTGTCCGACCGTTTAGGCGGCGTATTTGACAAGCTGAAAGGCCGCGGCGCGCTGCGTGAGCAGGACGTGCGCGATGCCATGCGCGAAGTGCGGATCGCGCTGCTCGAAGCTGACGTTGCATTGCCGGTTGCCCGCCGTTTCATCGATGCGGTCACTGAAAAGGCCGTGGGTCAGGACGTGCTGCGCTCGGTCACGCCGGGTCAGCAGGTGATCAAGATCGTTCATGACGAATTGATCGCAACGCTGGGCGGGGCGGAAACCGAAGGGCTGAACCTCGACGCCAAGCCGCCAGTGGTGATCATGATGGTCGGCCTGCAAGGCTCGGGCAAGACCACCACGACCGCGAAACTCGCCAAGTTGATCCGCGAACGCCACGGCAAGAAAGCGCTGATGGCCTCGCTCGACGTCAATCGTCCGGCGGCGCAGGAACAGCTGGCGGTGCTGGGCGGACAGGTTGAGGTTGCCACCCTGCCGATCGTCGCGGGCCAGCAGCCGGTCGATATTGCGCGCCGCGCGATGGAATCTGCGCGGCTCCAGAATTTTGACGTGCTGCTGCTCGATACCGCGGGCCGGTTGCACGTTGATGATGCGCTGATGGCCGAAATGAAGGCCGTCGCCAGCGTTTCAGCCCCCACCGAAGTGCTGTTGGTGGTCGATTCGCTTACCGGTCAGGACGCGGTCAACGTCGCGCAGAGCTTCAGCGGCGAAGTGCCGCTGACCGGCGTGGTGCTGACCCGGATGGACGGCGATGCACGCGGCGGCGCGGCGCTTTCGATGCGCGCGGTGACGGGCAAGCCGATCAAGTTTGCCGGGACGGGTGAGAAACTCGACGCAATTGAACCGTTCCGCCCCGCCAGCGTGGCTGATCGCATCCTTGGCATGGGCGACGTTGTCAGCCTGGTCGAACGCGCCGCCGCGACGATCAAGGAAGAAGACGCCGAAAAGCTCGCCCGCAATATCGAAAAGGGCAAGTTCGACCTCAGCGATCTCGCGATGCAGCTTAAGCAGATGCGGTCGATGGGCGGGCTGGGGATGCTCGCTGGCATGATGCCGGGCATGAAGAAGGCCAAGGCCGCGATGGCCAATTCGGGCATGGACGACAAGGTGCTGATCCATATGGAAGCGATCATCGGATCGATGACCGCCAAGGAACGCGCCAATCCCGATCTGATGAATGCCAAGCGTAAAAAGCGGGTTGCGGCGGGCAGTGGCACCGATGTGCAGACGGTCAACAAGGTGCTGAAGATGCATCAGGAAATGGCCCGCGCCATGAAACAGATCAAGAAATTGGGCGGGCTTAAAGGCCTCGCGTCAATGTTCGGCGGCGGCGGTGCTGGCGGGATGCCCGGCCTTGGCGGCCCCGGTGGTTTTGGCGGAATGGGTTCCGGGGGCGGTTTGCCCGGTCTTGGCGGCCCACCGCGCAATAAGAAATAAGTTTGATTTCAACGTTTTTCATCAATTCAATTCGAAAGGTAAAATTCCATGTCGATTTCCATCCGGCTTTCACGCGGCGGTTCCAAGAAGCGCCCCTATTATCGCATCGTGGCTGCTAACAGCCGCAGTCCGCGCGACGGCAAGTATCTTGAACAGATCGGCACCTATAACCCGCTGCTGGCCAAGGACAGCCCGGAACGGGTGAAGCTGATCGAAGATCGCGCGCGTTACTGGCTTGGCGTTGGTGCGCAGCCGACCGACCGTGTGGCGCGTTTCCTTGACGCCGCCGGTATCAAGGAGCGCGCAGCGCGCGTGAACCCGAAGAAGGGTGAACCGGGCGAAAAGGCCAAGGATCGCGCCGAAGAAAAGGCCGCCAAGATCGTTGAGGCCGAAGAAGCCGCTCGCGCTGCAGAAGAAGAAGCCAAGGCTGCAGCTGCCGCGCCGGCCGTTGAAGAAGCGCCCGCCGCTGAGGAAGCCCCGGCTGCCGAGGAAACGCCCGCCGCTGAAGAAGCTCCGGTTGCAGAAGAAGCTGCCGTTGAAGAAGCCGCTGCCGCTGAAGAAGCGCCCGCCGCAGAAGAAGCGCCCGCCGCAGAAGAAGCGCCCGCAGCAGAAGAAGCTGCTGCCGCTGAGGAAACTCCCGTTGCGGACGAAGCCGCTGGCGAAGAGCAGGCCTAAGGCTGATCGCTGATGCCAAACTCCGTTCGTCCTGAGCCGGTTGAAGAACTGCATTTTTCCTCGGCAAGTTTGCCGGAAGAAGTGCAGGGCGTTGACCGGCTCAGCCCGAACGGGGGTGGGATATGACCGGCAAACCCATCACCCTTGCCGCCATCGCGGGCGCGCATGGGGTGGCGGGCGAAGTGCGGTTGAAGCTGTTCGGGGAGGGCGTGTCTGCGCTCTCCCATCACAAAAGTTTCAACGATGGCGCGCTGACGCTGCTCAAAATCCGCGATGACGGCAAGGGCGGCGGCGTTGCGCGCTTTGCCGAATGCAGCAGCCGCGCCGATGCCGAACGTTTGCGCGGCACCGCGCTGACCGTGCCGCGCGAGGCGCTGCCGCCGCTGGCTGAGGGCGAATTTTACCACGCTGACCTGCTTGGCCTGCCGGTTGTGACTGACACGGGCGAGGCAGTTGGCCGCGTGCTCGCGATCGAAAATTTCGGCGCGACCGACATCATCGAAATCACCCGCGAACCGGCGCCTGAAAAGGGGCCAAAGACCTTCATGGTGCCGATGATCCCGGCAGCGGTGATTGCATGGGATGCAGAACGGCTGGTGATCGCTCACGCTTACGCCGAGGAATAGGCGCTGCCGGCACAAACGGCGCTTTGTGGCACCGCATTGCCGCCCAACTGCACAGCAGCCCATATCAGGTGCCTATTAACCTGTCTGATGGTATCTTCCTTCCACGCCGGGTCGCGCTGGCGCCGGGCTTTCTCGTTTTCGTAACGGGTTGGCTCGCAGGAAGGTTAATAGAATGCAGCTGTTCTCGTCCTGGACGGGCAGCGATTTCCTGCTGTTTTATATCATGCTGCTGGTGTTGTGCACGTGTGCGGCATGTTGGATCCCGGCGCATCTGCGCGCCGCCGGGCGTCGCGGCGAATCGCCTGATGCCGAAGACCTCGCCATGCTGGCAGGAGGGCGCGCCACCCATACCGATTCGGTGATCGCCGATCTTTACGCGCGCGGCGGGCTGAAGGATTCCGGCAAGGGCACACTTGGCGTCACCGATCCGGGCCTGCCCGCAAGCCCTGCGGGGCGGGCGCTGCTTGGGCTGCGCGAACCTTTCAGCCGATCTGAGGCCGAGGATCTTCTTGCCGCTCACGCCATCCGGGTGGCGGCCCGGCTGCGACGTCAGGGGATGATGATGCGGCCCGATCAGCTCAATCGCCTGCGCTGGCTTTCGATTGCCCCCTTCGGCGCGTTACTCGCGTTCGGCATTTACCGTCTGCGCGCCGGAAGCACCCTGAGCGAGCCGACCGAGTATCTTGCGGCGCTTCTGGTGTTGACGGTGGCACTGGCAGTGTTCCGCTGGGTCAGGTTCGACCGGCGCACCGCCGCCGGGATCGAGGCGGTGAAGGACTTGCGCGCCAATGCGCCGCACCTGCGCAGCGCGCCGCCAGCCGGTGAGGCGGCGATGGCCGTGGCGCTGTTCGGCACCGGAGTGCTGGTCGGCACCCCGTGGGAACCCGTTCATGCGCTGCGCCACAAGGCCAGCAAGGCGTAGCTGCAGTTACGGCGGCGGCGGTTGCGGTAGCTAAGCGCTGCGCGTAAGCGGCGGGGATGAACAGAGTTCAGCTCAATATCGGTCAATTTGCCCCCGATGTGCGCGTAATTGTGCAGGCGGGCGAGGGTGTAGCATGGTACTGATTTCGTGGTTTATGGGATTCGCCGTCTTTGCAGGGTTGGCGTTGCTGTTTGGATTTATCGCGAATTTTGCTTTTAAGCGAAGCTCGCCCGCCCGCCGGGCGCTCTATGCGGCGGCCACACTCGGTGTCTTGATCACTATCCCAGCGTATGCTGCGCTTATCGATGAGGGTGCGGAAATTGTTTCGATTGTTGGGGTCGCTGTGGCCACGGCAATCTTGTCGGCTGTAGCTTTCCCGCTCGCGCTGGTAATGACGAGACGCAAACCGGCCCAACCGGATTATTCGGTCTTCGACTAAATGACCTTCGCCGCCACCATCCTCACGCTCTATCCCGAGATGTTTCCGGGGCCGCTTGGGCATTCTATCGCGGGCCGTGCGCTGGCCGAGGCCAAGTGGGCCTGCGAAACGGTGCAAATCCGCGACTTTGCCACCGACAAGCACCGCACCGTCGATGATACGCCCGCAGGCGGCGGGGCGGGGATGGTGCTCAAGTGCGATGTGCTGGCGCGGGCTTTGGACCATGCCATCCTCCCCGGAACGGGGAGGTGGCAGACGCCGCAGGCGGCTGACGGAGGGGAGTCGCCTCAGGCGCCGCGCCCGGTCGAGAGTCCCCTCCACCATTCTGCGGCCAAGGCCTTGAATGGTCCCCCTCCCCGTTCCGGGGAGGATCTGCGCCCCATCCTCGCCATGACTCCGCGCGGCAAACCGATCACCCAAGCCCGCATCCGCGAACTCGCCAGCGGCCCCGGCGTCATCATCCTGTGCGGGCGGTTTGAAGGCTTTGACGAACGCCTGTTCGACGCCCGCCCGGAGATCGAACAGGTCAGCCTTGCCGACATCGTCCTGTCCGGCGGCGAGATGGCTGCGCTTACCATCCTTGACGCTTGCATTCGGCTGCTTCCCGGCGTAATGGGCGCGGCTTCCAGCGGGGATGAGGAGAGCTTTGAACAAAGCCTGCTCGAATACCCGCACTACACCCGACCTCAGGAATGGGAAGGGCGCACGATCCCCGAAGTGCTGCGATCGGGGGATCATGCGAAAATCGCTGCTTGGCGCAAGCTGCGTAGCGAGGAAGACACACGGTCACGCAGGCCGGACTTGTGGGAGCGCCATGAGGGCGCTCGGGTCCAGCCTGCCTCTGGCGCGCAGCGAAAAGACAAGGAACGCAGGCCATGAACCTGATCCAGCAGATTGAAGCCGAAGAAATCGCCAAGTCCGGCAAGGACATCCCGACTTTCCGCGCAGGCGACACCGTTCGCGTTGGCGTGAAGGTGAAGGAAGGCAACCGTGAGCGTGTTCAGAACTACGAAGGCGTCGTGATCGCCCGTTCGAACCGCGGCATGGGTTCAAACTTCACCGTGCGCAAGATGAGCTTTGGCGAAGGCGTGGAGCGCGTTTTCCCGCTCTATTCGCCGATCGTTGAAAGCATCACCGTGGTGCGCCGCGGCGTGGTGCGCCGTGCGAAGCTCTATTACCTGCGCGGCCGCACCGGCAAGAGCGCGCGTATCGTTGAACGGCGCGACAACACGCCCAAGGCGTAAGGCTTTCCAGCCAGCAAATTTCGGGGCGGTGCCGCAAGGTGCCGCCCTTTTGCTTTGTGACCCTTGCCATTCGCGCTCGTCATTGCGAGGAGCACAGCGACGAAGCAATCCAGCGCGGCGACGTCCGCCACTGGATTGCCGCGCCGCCTTCGGGCGGCTCGCAATGACGAGGTGAGCTTTGGATGCGTTCGATACTGGCTGCTGCTGCGGTTTTGCTCAGTTTCCCTGCGTTCGCGGAGGACGCGATGACCACTGACACCCCCACTCTCACCTTCGAACGCCTGTTCGCCAGCCCCGGCCTTGATGGCCCTGCGCCGCGTCAGGTGAAGCTGTCGCCCGATGGCCGCTTCCTCACCCTGCTGCGCAACCGCGCCGATGATCGCGACCGCTACGATCTGTGGGGCTTTGACATCCAAACCCGCGAATGGCGGATGCTGGTCGATTCGCAAGGCTTGGGCAGCGGCCGCGAATTGTCCGAAGACGAAAAGATGCAGCGTGAACGCGCGCGGGTTGGCAGTCTGAAAGGGATCATCAACTATCAGTGGGCCAGCGACGGTTCTGGCGTGCTGGTGCCATTGGACGGAGATTTGTTTCTCGCTAGGCTGGATGGCACCGTCACCCAGTTGACTGATACCGAGGGCACCGAACTCAACCCCAAATTGTCGAGCCGGGGCGGTTTAGTCAGTTTCGTGCGCGACCGGCGATTGTGGGTCGGCCCGGTGGGCGGTGAGGCTGTGCCGATCACCCCGCAGGAAGGCGACACCATCCGCTGGGGCGAAGCCGAATTCGTTGCGCAGGAAGAAATGGCGCGGCTGGCGGGTTACTGGTGGTCGCCCGATGACAGCCGCATCGTGGTTCAGCGCACCGATGAAGCCAGCGTCGGTATCGTCACCCGTGCGGCGATCGGGGCGAAGGGCACCAAGGTGTTCGATCAACGCTACCCGGCGGCGGGCACCGATAATGCCGTGGTTGAACTGTTCGTGATGAACCCGGATGGGGGCGGTCAGGTGAAGGTCGATCTCGGCCTCGATCTCGATATTTACGTCGCCCGCGTCGATTGGGCGCCCGATGGCAGCGCGATTTATGTCCAGCGGCAGGATCGCGCTCAGACGCGGATCGATGTGCTGCGGGTTGACCCGGCGACCGGCGCGAGCATGGTGCTGTTCACCGAAAAAGCCGCGCGCCCCGATTACTGGGTGAACCTGTCGGACAATTACCGCTTCCTCAAGGACGGCAGCCTGCTGTGGTGGTCCGAGCGCAGCGGCTATGGGCATTTCTATCGCTATGCCGATGGGCAGTGGGCGCAGTTGACGCGCGGCACATCGCCCACCACCGCGCTGGTCGGGGTTGATCAGGCGGCGGGAACCTTCACCTATCAGGCGACGGCGGGCGTCCTCACCCAACAGATTTATCGCGCGCGGCTGGATGGAACGGGCGAAACCGAACTGCTCACCGACCCCGCCTTCACCAATGCGGCAGGCATGGATGGGGCAGCGCGAATGCTCTACATCACGCGGTCGAAGCCCGATCAACCGCCGCAGTCCTATCTGGTGACGCCAGACGGCAAGCGCGTCGCCTGGATCGAGGAGAACGCGGTTGCGGGGACACATCCCTATGCGCCCTTCCTCGCCGGGCGCACCACCCCCGAATACGGCACGATTGCCGCTGAGGATGGAACCCCGCTGCACTGGATGATGATCAAACCCAAGATGGAGCCGGGTAAGCGCTATCCGGTGTTCTTCAGCCATTACGGCGGGCCGGGGCCGCAGATGGTGACGAAAGGCTGGGGCGGGGCGCTGGCACAGGCGATTGTCGACAAGGGCTATATCTACTTCGTGCTCGACAATCGCGGATCGGCCAATCGCGGCGTGGACTTTGAACAGCCGATCTACCGCGCGATGGGCGGGGTCGAAGTGCGCGACCAGAAGGCGGGGGCGGAGTTTCTGAAAGGCCTCGATTTCGTCGATCCGGCCAAGATCGCGATCTACGGCTGGTCGTATGGCGGTTATATGACGCTGAAACAGTTGCAGGCTGACCCCGGCCTGTATGCGGCGGGCATCGCGGGCGCGCCGGTGACGCGGTGGGAACTTTACGACACCCACTATACCGAACGCTACATGGGTGATCCGCGTGAGGTGCCAGAGGCTTACGAAAAGGCCAGCGCCATTCCCGATGCCACGAAAATCAGCGATCCGTTGCTGCTGATCCACGGCATGGCGGATGACAATGTGGTGTTTGAAAACTCGTCGGAACTCATCGGCGTGCTGCAGGAAAACAACGTGCCGTTCGAAATGATGCTCTATCCCGGCTACACCCACCGCGTGTCGGGAGAGAAGGTCGGGCCGCACGTCTGGAACAGTATTTTCCGCTTTCTGGAAAGCCACGGGGTGACGCCGCCGGAATAGGTGCGAGGCAAAACATAGCTATTCGTCATGCTGAACTTGTTTCAGCATCCATCCCGCACCATAGAGCCTCGGTGTGTGCGGCTGGATAGACCCTGAAACAAGTTCAGGGTGACGGGCTGGCGGAAATGATGGTCAGGAGTCGAGATGGGTTACCGGGTGGCAGTGGTCGGCGCGACCGGCAATGTTGGGCGCGAAATGATGCAGGTGCTCGCCGAGCGCGCGTTTCCGTGCGACGAGGTGGCAGCCGTCGCATCGAGTCGTTCGGTCGGCAGCGAAGTCGAATTCGGTGACACCGGCAAGATGCTCAAATGCAAGAATATCGAGCATTTCGACTGGGCCGGATGGGACATCGCGCTGTTCGCTGCAGGTTCCGGCCCGGCGCAGGAATATGCGCCCAAGGCGGCGGCTGCGGGCTGCATCGTGATCGACAATTCCTCGCTTTACCGCATGGACCCGGACGTGCCGCTGATCGTGCCCGAAGTGAACCCCGACGCGATCGATGGCTACACCGCGCGCAATATCATCGCCAACCCCAACTGTTCGACTGCGCAGCTGGTGGTGGCATTGAAGCCGCTGCACGATTTCGCCACGATCAAGCGGGTGGTTGTCTCGACCTACCAATCGGTGTCCGGCGCGGGCAAGGCGGGCATGGACGAACTGTTCCAGCAGAGCCGCGCGATCTTTGTCGGTGATCCGGTGGAGCCTTCCAAGTTCACCAAGCAGATCGCCTTCAACGTGATCCCGCACATCGACAGTTTCCTTGATGATGGTTCGACCAAGGAAGAATGGAAGATGATGGTCGAAACCAAGAAGATCCTCGACCCCAAGATCAAACTCAGCGCCACCTGCGTGCGGGTGCCGGTGTTCGTCGGCCATTCCGAAGCGGTGAATATCGAGTTCGAAAACGAGATCAGCGCTGAGCAAGCCATGGATATCCTGCGCGAAGCCCCCGGCGTGATGCTGATCGATAAGCGCGAGGACGGCGGCTATATCACCCCGGTCGAATGCGTCGGCGACGCCGCGACCTTCATCAGCCGCGTGCGCGAAGACCCGACGGTCGAAAACGGCATCACCCTGTGGTGCGTGTCCGACAACCTGCGCAAGGGCGCTGCGCTCAACGCGGTGCAGATTGCGGAACTGCTAGGACGGCGGCATTTGAAGAAGGCGTAAACGATGCGGCTTGCTGTTGTTACCCTTGCTGGCGTGCTCGCCCTTGCTGGCTGTGACAGCGGCGATGTGCCGAGCCCGGCTGAACGGCAGCAGGGCGACGTGGCGGTGCAGGCTGTGCCCGCCAATGTCGTCGAACTGCGTTCCGAAGGGCTGGCCGCTGGGCCGGAGGCGTTCTTTTTCGCTGCCGGTCAGGCCGAGGTTGAGGCCGCGCTCGCGCGGGCGCTGGGCGCGCCATTGCGCACCGGTTCCAACGACGAATGCGGCGCGGGGCCGATCACCTTTACCGATTTTGCCGGCGGGTTGACCGCGCATTTCCAGCAAGGCCGATTGGTCGGCTGGAACTGGCACGGCGCGCAGGATGGCGATGCCCCGGCGAGCGGAACCGTCCGTGTGGCAGGCAATGTGCAATTGGGCAGCCCGCGCAGCGCGGCGCAGGCCGCGCCGGGGTTCGCGCCGGTCGCTGACAGCACCCTTGGCGAAGAATTTGCGCTCGGGGATCGGATCGGTGGCTTTATTGAAGTCGATGCGGTGGCGATGCTGTATGCAGGCACGCAATGTTTTTTCCGGTGAGGTCACACGCATGACATTGAACGCCGAACTTTATTTCAGCTTCCGCTCGCCCTATTCCTATCTGTCGGTCGGGCGGTATCGCGCGATGACCGAGGAATATGACCTCGAAATTGCGCTGCGCCCGGTCTATCCGCTGGCGCTGCGTCAGCCCGATTTCTTTGAGCGCAACCACCCGAACTGGCTGGGCTACACAATGCGCGATATGTTTCGTGTGGCGCAGTTCCATGGCATTCCCTTCGGCCCGCCGCGCCCCGATCCGATTGTTCAGGACATGGCGACCCGCAAGATTGCCGCCGAACAACCCTATATCCGCCGGATCACCCGTCTTGCGCAGGCCGCCGCGCGGCAGGGCAAGGGGCTGGTGTTCGCGCATGAGGCCGCGCAGCTGATCTGGGGCGGGGCGGTGGATTGGCACGAGGGTTCGCACCTTGCCGATGCAGCCGCGCGCGCCGGGCTGGACTGGGCGAAGCTCGAAGCCGAGGTCGCGGCTGAGCCGGATGCGCTCGACACAGAAATCGCCGCCAATCAGGCCGCGCTGGAAGCAGCGGGCCATTGGGGCGTGCCGACACTGGTGTTCGAAGGCGAACCGTTTTTCGGGCAGGACCGGATCGACATGGTCAAATGGCGGATGGAGCAGCAGGGGTTGGCGCGGCGATGAAGGGCGAATTGCTGGGAGGGTGCCTATGCGGCGCTGTGCGTTACAAACTCAATCCCGGTGTGCGCCTCAATCCCTATGCTTGCCATTGCACCGATTGTCAGAGCCGCACGGGTAGCGCGTTTTCCGAACACATGTTGTTTACGCTCTCCGACCTAGAAATTACTGGCGAACTCGACACGGGCGAATATCGCCAACCAAGCGGCGCGCATTCGCGTATCTTTGGTTGTGCGAAGTGCAAGGCGCGGATCTACGCGACGAACGATTCTCGGGAAGGAATGGCAAGCCTGAGATGTGGAACACTCGACAATAGCGCGTCCTTCGTTCCGGCTGCGCACGTTTGGGTCAAGAGTAAGCAGCCTTGGATTGGTTTGCCGGAAGGCGCAGAGGTTATGGACGAACAGCCGCGTAGCGCGCAGGAATGGGTGCAGTTTGTGGGGCTGGCATGAACATCCGTAGTGATCACTTCGCCTCCTTCGACGGCACCCGCATCGCCGTCCACACGGCGGGCGAGGGCCGGCCTGTCATCCTGTTGCACGGGCTGTTTTCCTCCGCACAGATGAACTGGATCAAGTGGGGCCACGATGCGCGGCTGGCAGCGGCTGGGTTTCGGGTGATCATGCCCGATTTCCGGGTGCACGGCGATAGCGATGCCCCGCACGATCCGGCTGCCTACCCACGCCAAGTGCTGGTGCGCGATATAGCCGCGCTGATCGATCATCTGGGGCTGGGTGAGGGTGAATATGACCTCGGCGGCTTTTCGCTGGGCGCGCGCACGGCGGTGCATGGCTGCGCCACTGGCGTGTTCGCCCCGCGCCGTCTGGTAATCGCCGGGATGGGTGTATCGGGCCTGGCCGACTGGAAACGGCGCGCGGGGTTCTTTACCCGCGTGATCGACGAATTCGACACCATCACCCGTGATGATCCGGCGTGGTTATCGCGCCAGTTCCTCAAATCCCAAGGCGTTGACCGGACGGCGGCGCGGCTGTTGCTGGGCGCGTTTGAGGATCTTGACCTTGCCACTCTTGCCAACATCACCTGCCCCGCGCTGGTGATTAGCGGCGATCGGGATGAGGATAATGGCTCTTCGCAGGATCTCGCCGCGCTGCTGGCCAACGCGACCTATGCCGAAATCCCCGGCGGGCACCTCGATTCGGCGACCAAGCCTGAACTGGGTGAGGGGATTGTGCGCTTTCTGATGGCTTGATTCAGGCGGCGTGGCAGTCCACACCGCGTCCCATTGTCATTGAATCGACTTATGGGAACCCCTGCCATGAAACTTTCTACCCCGCTGCTGCGCCCGATGCTCAAGGGCGCTGCTGCCGCACTTGCGATTGCCGCTGCCACGCCGCTCGCCGCGCAAGCAACGCCGGACACTGCCGAACAAACAAGTGCACAATATCCGCTTACGCCCGCAGGCGCGCAGGCGTGGATCGCCGCAGTTGAGGCGGACCTTGCTGCGTTTTCGAAAGAATATGGGCATATCTCGTGGCTCAACGCGACCTATATCAACCATGACAGCGATGTGATGGCGGCCAAATATGGCGCGCAGCTGACCTTGAAGCGGGTCGCCTACGCCAACGAGGCCGCACGCTATGCGCAGGTCGCCGGGCTGGACGATGAAACCGCGCGCAAGCTGGATATGCTGCGCAACGGCATTTCCATGCCCGCGCCTGGCACCCCCGGCGCGGCTGAGGAAATGAACGATATCGCCACCCGACTGGGGTCTGCCTATGGGCGCGGCAAGGGGACGTTGAACGGCGAACCGATCAACGGATCGGATATCGAGGCCGAGATGGGCAATCTCGAACGGTCGCCCGAAGAGCTGCAGGAAATGTGGGCGAGCTGGCACGACAATGTCGGCGCGCCGATGCGCGAAGATTACACCCGCATGATCGGCATCGCCAATGAAGGCGCAAAGGAGCTTGGTTTTGCCGATCTGGGCGCGATGTGGCGTTCGGGCTATGACATGAGCCCGGATCAATTCGCTGCCGAAACCGAGCGGATGTGGCAGGAGGTCAAACCGCTCTATATCGCGCTCCACACCTATGTTCGCGCGAAGTTGAACGACAAGTATGGCGACGCAGTGCAGCCGCGCACCGGCCCGATCCGCGCCGATCTGCTCGGCAATATGTGGGCGCAGGAATGGGGCAATATCTATCCGCTGGTCGCCCCCGAAGGCGCAGGCGATATCGGCTATGACCTGACCGATCTGATCGCGCAGAAGAACCTTGACGCGGTTGGCATGACCAAGGTGGGCGAGCAGTTCTTCTCCTCGTTGGGTTTCGAGCCGCTGCCTGCAACCTTCTGGGAACGCAGCCAATTCACCAAGCCGGCTGACCGCGAAGTGGTGTGCCACGCCTCGGCCTGGAACATCGACAATGTCGATGATCTGCGCATCAAGATGTGCATCAAACAGAACGCCGACGACTTCACCACCATCCACCACGAGCTTGGCCATAATTACTACCAGCGCGCCTATAACCAGCAGGATCTGCTGCATATGGACGGCGCGAATGATGGCTTCCATGAAGCGATCGGCGATATGATCGCGCTGTCGATCACGCCCGAATATCTTGTGCAGATCGATATGCTGAAACCCGATCAGGTGCCCAGCGCCGACAAGGATATCGGGCTGTTGCTGCGTCAGGCGATGGACAAGGTGGCTTTCCTGCCGTTTGGCCTGCTGCTGGATCGTTATCGCTGGGGGCTGTTCGATGGCAGCATCCCCGAAACCGCGACCAACACCGGCTGGAACGACCTGCGCGCTGAATATCAGGGCGTTGTCCCCCCGGTTGAGCGCAGCGCCGACGGGTTCGATGCGGGCGCGAAATATCACATTCCCGGCAACGTATCCTACACCCGCTATTTCCTCGCGCGGTTGTTGCAGTTCCAGTTCTACAAGGCCGCCTGCGATACCGCCGGATGGGAAGGGCCGCTGCACCGCTGTTCGTTCTATGGCAACAAGGATGTCGGCGCGAAGCTGAACGCGATGCTCGAAATGGGCGCGTCCAAGCCGTGGCCCGATGCGCTCGAAGCCTTCACTGGCGAACGGCAGATGAACGGCACCGCGATGGTCGAATATTTTGCCCCGCTGATGAAATGGCTGGAAGAACAGAACAAGGGCGAGAAGGCGGGCTGGTGATGCGTAGCGGGGGCGGCATCATCGCGGCGGGCGCGCTGCTGGCGGTGACCGCCTGCGCGCCGATGGCCGAGGTTGCGCAGACAGCGGCGGCGGCGGGGGAAATGCCGCCCACGCTGTTTGTCGCGGCCAAGCGCGGCAACACCCTGTCAAAGGTCGACCTGGCCACCGGCAAGGAAGTGTTGCGCCTGCCCAGCTGCACCAACCCGCACGAACTCGCGACCTCGCCCGATGGCCGCCACGTCGCGCTCGCCTGTTATGGCGGGACGAGCGTGGACATATTCGACACCGGCAGTCTTGAACCTGCGGTCAGCATCGAACTGGGTGACAATGCCCGCCCGCACGGGATCGTCTGGCACGATAACGGCGATCTCTATGTGACGGCTGAGGGGCGGCGATCACTATTCTGGATTCGCAATCCCTTGGACGATGCACGCGAGTTGTTTGAATTCGGCACCGGGAAAGACGGCAGCCATATGCTCGCCGTGTCGCCCGATGCGCGCATTGCATGGACGACTGATCTTGGCTCGCGCACCGTCACGCGGGTTGATCTGCTGACCCGTCGCGCGCCGTTGTCGGTGGCGGTGGGCGAACAGCCCGAGGGCATCGCGCTTTCGCCCGATGGCAGCACGCTATGGGTATCCGCGCGCGGTTCTAATCAGGCTTTCGCGCTTGACCCGGTGACGATGGAAGTGCGCGAGACGGCGGCGACCGGGCGGTTCCCGCTGCGCATTGCGGTAAGGCCGCAGGGCGATGTGGCGATCACCTCTGATCTGCAGGATGGCAGCCTCAGCGTGATCGACACCGCCAGTGCCACAGTGATCCGCACCATCGCCGTTGCCGGCGCTGAGGGAGCGCAGGCGCGGTTTCAGGTGACGATCCTGTGGTCGGCTGACGGGGAGCGCATCTACGTTGCTGAAACCGCCAGCGATACCGTGGCCGAGGTTGATTACGCCAGCGGCATGGTGCTGCGCCGCCTCAAGGTTGGCGAAGGCGGAGACGGGATGGCGATCCTGCCTTGAACGGCCTTCGCACATTGCCGGTGGTGGGTTGGCGCGAACTTGTCAGCCTGCCCGAACTTGGGCTGAACGATATTCCGGCCAAGATCGATACCGGCGCGCGCACTTCGTCGTTGCAGGCCATCGTGCTCGACGATTTTTCGCGTGACGGCGAACGCTTCGTCCGGTTCGCGGTCGATTGGGGCGGCGTGCGCCACCAATGCGAGGCGGTGCACGTCGATATTCGCGGCATCACCAGTTCCAATGGCGATCGGCAGGAACGGTTTGTCATCAAGACGCCGCTGACCATCGGTAATCTCACCTTCCGGGCGGAAATCAGCCTGGCGGATCGTTCCCAGATGCAATTCCCGATGCTGATCGGGCGCACCGCACTAAGACGAAGGATGGTGGTTGATAGCGGACATTCGTGGCTGCAATCACCGGCAATTGGGGATAAGGGGCGCAACGTCCGGTAGAATGCCGGAACTGAAAGGTATCCCATGAAAATCGCGATGCTGGCGCGCAATGCCAATCTTTATTCGCACCGGCGCCTGAAAGAGGCGGCGGAGGCGCGCGGTCATACGCTCGACATTCTCAACACGCTGCGCTGCACCGTGCACATCGCCAGCCACCGGCCGCAGGTGTTCTATAATGGCGCGCCGGTTGAGGCCTATGACGCGGTGATCCCGCGCATCGGGGCATCAATCACCAATTATGGCCTCGCGATTCTGCGGCAGTTTGAAATGCGCGGAAGCTGGTCTTTGAACGAAAGCGTCGCGATTGGCCGCAGCCGCGACAAGCTGCGGTCTTTGCAGATTCTCGCCAAGCATGGGCTGGGCCTGCCGCTGACGGCCTATGCGAACGACCCCAAGCAGGCAGAGGAGATCATTCGCGCGGTCAAAGGCCCGCCGGTGGTGATCAAGCTGATCGAAGGCACCCAAGGCATCGGCGTGGTGCTGGCCGAAACGATGAGCAGCGCCAAATCGGTGATCGAGGCGTTTCGCGGGGCCAACGTCAACATTCTGGTGCAGGAATTCATCAAGGAAGCGGGCGGCACCGATATCCGCGCGCTGGTGGTGGGGGGCAAGGTGGTCGCCGCGATGAAGCGCACCGGCGCGCCCGATGATTTCCGCTCAAACCTCCACCGCGGCGGCAGCGCGGATGTGATCAAGATCACCCCCGAAGAACGCTCAACCGCAGTGCGCGCGGCCAAGCGGATGGGACTGAACGTGTGCGGGGTCGATATGCTGCGCAGCAATCACGGCCCGGTGATCATGGAGGTGAACTCGTCGCCCGGTCTGGAAGGCATCGAAAGCGCGACCGGCAAGGATATCGCCGGGATGATTGTGGATTTCATCGCGGCCAATGCCAAGGATGGGCAGACCAAGACCAAGGGGACGGGTTAGGTCTGGCATGATATTTGACAGGGAGGGGACAGAAAAATGCAGATCAAAACTCACAATCCGACGCCGTGGCTTCAGCACTTTGGGTTGAACCATGCGGTAGAGGTCAGCGGGGCCAGCCGCACGGTCTATTTCTCCGGGCAGACCGCTTCGGACGCGGACGGCGCGGCGCTGCATCCGGGCGATATCGTGGCGCAATACAAGGCAGCGTGGGCCTGCCTCGTGGATGCGCTTGACGCGGCGGGTATGACTCCGGCCAATCTTGTGCGGATGAATATCTACACCACCGATGTTGATGCCTTCATGGCGACTGCGGAGCAGACGACTGCGTTGCACATAGAGGCAGGTGCGCAGATTGCCTGCACTCTATTAGGAGTGGCGCGGTTGTATGACCCCGCGATTATGATCGAGTTGGAGGCAACGGCGGTCGCCTGACCATACTCACCGAAACGGCGGCTCGTTAAACGCCCGCAATTTGCGTGAATGCAGCCGGTCGCCTTCGTCGCGCAGGCGTTTGCACGCCACGATGCCCATTTGCAGGTGCGCGGCGATGGCTTCTTCGTAGAACTGGTTGGCCTGCCCCGGCAGCTTGATTTCGCCATGCAGCGGCTTGTCGCTGACGCATAGCAGCGTGCCGTAGGGCACCCGGAAGCGATAACCCTGCGCGGCGATGGTGGCGCTTTCCATTTCGATGGCGATCGCGCGGCTTTGCGAAAAACGTTTGGCGCTGCTGGAATAGAGCAATTCCCAGTTGCGATCATCGGTCGTCACCACCGTGCCGGTGCGCAGCCGTTGTTTGAGATTGGCCCCCTGCGTGCCAGAAACCGCCTCTGCCGCCCCGGCCAAGGCCTGTTGCACTTCGGCAATCGGCGGGATCGGGATTTCGGGTGGCAACACCGAATCGAGCACGTGATCATCGCGCAAATAGGCGTGGGCGAGCACGAAATCGCCGATCTTCTGGGTGGAGCGCAAGCCCCCGCAGTGGCCGATCATCAGCCACGCATGCGGACGCAGCACCGCGAGGTGATCGCAGATCGTCTTGGCGTTGGATGGGCCGACGCCGATATTGACCAGCGTAATCCCGCGCCCATCCTCACGGATCAGGTGATAGGCGGGCATCTGGTGGCGGCGCCACGCGGTGTCGTTGAGTTGATCCTGCGCGTTCGCAGCGGGTTCGCGGATATCGAGCCCGGCTGCCCCGGTCAGCGCGACATAGCCATCCGTGCCGATCTGCTGCGCGCCCCAGTTCACGAATTCATCGACATAGCGGTGATAGTTGGTGAACAGGATAAAGTCCTGAAAATCGCTGACTTCGCTGCCGGTATAGTGCTTGAGCCGTGCGAGCGAGTAATCTGTCCGCAGGCCATCGAACAGCGACAGCGGCATGTCGCGCGCGTCGTCAAGCTCGATCCCGTCGGCAAGCTCATCGCCGATCAGCGCAAGATCGGTCGAGGGAAAGTGTTTCGCAATGTCCTGCGCGGAAATGCCGACCATCGCCGCACCCGCCTCTCCATCAAGCACGTAGGGGAACGGGATTTCCTGCCGCGAACGGCCCACCGAAACTTCGATTTCGTATTCGCTGGCGATCAGTTGCAGCTGTTCGGTGAGGTATCCGGCGAACAGATCGGGCCGGGTGATGGTGGTCGCGTAGGTGCCCGGCATTTCCAGCCGCCCAAACGCCCGGCTGCGATCAACCGGGGCGCCAATTCCGGCATAGCGCAAGGTGATCTGCGGATAGGAATAGCTGCCATCCTCACGCTTGCGCTGCGGCGGAATCGTGCCTGCCCGGCCAAAGGCGATCACATCGTCGCGCAAGGTGCGCACGGATTGGTCATAATGCTGCTGCAGCTGGGCGAGAATGCTGGGAATATCGATCATGGCAGCAGCATAGCTCCTTGAAGGGAAAGTTCAAAGTCAGGCTGGACGCGGGCCAACCCCGTTTACAAAAAGGGCGCGAGGATCGATCCGATCCCCGCGCCCTTGTTATGTGTGGCGTGATGTGTGGTGGCCTTGAGGCCGCCAGCAATCAGGCGTCGTCGCCGTCACGTTCTTCCAGCAATTCGGCGGGGATTTCACCCGGTTCGAGGCTGGTGTCGATGCGGGTGGCATCGGCCTGTTCTTCGATCTCGCGCTGTTCGTCTTCGAACATCTGCGCCAGAACGTCCACGCCTTCGCTCTGCAGCTTGGCTTCGTCGTCCGACCGCGCAACATTGGCCTTCACCGTCACGCGCACTTCGGGGTGAAGGGCAATGGTGACATTGTGCATACCGATATTCTTGATCGGCGCGCCAAGGATGACCATGCGCTTGTCAACGGTGTGACCCTGATCGGCAAGGCCGGCAACGATGTCGCGCACGCTGACCGAGCCATACAGCTGGCCCGCATTCGATGCGGCGCGGATCAGCACCACTTCTGCGCCTGCCACGGCTTCACCCTGCTTTTCAGCACCGGCGCGACGTTCGGCGTTTTCGGTTTCAAGCCGATCACGGTTGGCTTCGAACACCTTGCGGTTGGCGTCGTTGGCACGCAGCGCTTTTTTCTGCGGGAGCAGGAAGTTGCGGGCGTAGCCGTCCTTCACGCTGACAACGTCGCCAATCGACCCAAGCTTCTCGATCCGTTCGAGGAGAATGATATCCATGTTCTTTCTCCTCTTACTTCACGATGAAGGGCAGCAGCCCGATCTGGCGCGCGCGCTTGATCGCCTGGGCGAGCTCGCGCTGCTTCTTGGCGGAAACGGCGGTGATGCGCGATGGCACGATCTTGCCACGTTCGGACATGAAGCCCTGCAACAGGCGCACGTCCTTGTAATCGATCTGGGGGGCATCCTTGGCCGCGAACGGGCAGGATTTGCGGCGGCGGAAAAACGGGCGGGCCATCAGTCGCGCTCCTCACGGGTTTCGCGGCGCTTACGCTCGCGGTCGTTCTTGCGCATCATTACCGAGGGGCCTTCCTCGTGGGTGTCCACGCGGATGGTCATGTAGCGGATGATGTCTTCGTTGATACGGGTCTGGCGTTCAAGCTCTGCAACCACCGAGCCGGGGGCATCGATGTTGAGCAACACGAAATGCGCCTTGCGGTTACGCTCGATCTTGTAGGCGAGCGATTTGAGGCCCCAGGTTTCGGTCTTGGTGACCTTGCCGCTGTTGGCTTCGATGATTTCGGTAGCTTGCGCTGCCAGCGCGTCAACCTGAGCCTGGCTCAGATCCTGACGTGCGAGAAAGACGTGCTCGTAAAGAGCCATCTCGCGTCCTTTCACTTCCCTGCCGATCGCTGGCTGATCCGTTCCGACTGAACGGGGCCCCTCCGGCTTTCTTCGATACATCGCTGGGCGGTTCCCATGCGAAGCGCGGCCCCTTACAGCTTTCGTTGGTGATTGCAAGACTTGTCGGCGATGAAGCGGACGGGCAGGCGCAGGGTTTGGATAACGCGATTCGCGTTGAGGGGGATGGAACGTGCCTACAGGACTGGTTGCGCTGCTGGATGATATTTCGGTGATCGCCAAGGCGGCATCGGCCTCAATTGACGATATCGGCGTTGCTGCGGGCAAGGCTGGCACCAAGACCGCAGGCGTTGTCATCGATGATGCGGCGGTCACGCCGGGTTACGTCACCGGGCTTTCACCGGCGCGTGAATTGCCGATCATCTGGAAAATCACCAAGGGCAGCCTGAAAAACAAGCTGTTGTTCCTGCTGCCGGGCGCGTTGATCCTGTCGGAGTTTCTGTCGGGAGCGATCATCTGGCTGTTGATGATCGGCGGGGCGTTCCTGTGTTACGAAGGCGCTGAAAAAGTGCTGGAAAAGCTGGGGCAGGCCAAACACGGGGTAACGCTTGAGGACGAAATCACCGATCCGGTGGCGTTCGAAAACGAGCGGGTGGGCGGCGCGATCCGCACCGATTTCATCCTGTCGGCGGAAATCATGGCAATCACGCTCGCGGCGATTGACCTTGACGTGTGGTGGGAACGCGGGCTGGCATTGGCGCTTGTCGCCATCGTCGTGACCGTCGCGGTTTACGGCGCTGTGGCGGTGATCGTGAAGATCGACGACATCGGCTTGCACCTGACCAGACAGGTGGATGGCTGGAAGCAGTCCATCGGCCATTTCCTGCTGCGGTTCGTGCCCCGGCTGCTGACCACGCTGTCGGTGGTGGGCACGGCGGCGATGTTGTGGGTTGGCGGCGGGATCATCGTCCACGGCACCCACGAAGTGGGCTTCCATGCGATTTATGACATTATCCACGGGGCAGAGGGCGCTGTGGCCGCTGCTGCCGGGGCGCTGGGCGGGGTGGCAGGCTGGCTGACCTATGCCGCGCTGTCGGCGGCGATCGGGCTGGTGTTGGGCGCAGCGATTGCCTTTATCCTGCACAAAGTGCTGGGTGTCGGCGCTGGTGAGGGGCATTAGGTCTGCACTTATGACAAAGCCAACCCTTTACACCTGCGCCCGGTCACGCGGCCTGCGCGCGACATGGGCCGCAGAGGAAGCGGGTGTCGATATCGACCTCAACATCCTGCCGTTTCCGCCGCGCTATCTGGCGCCAGAGTTTCTGGAACTGAACCCGCTGGGCACCGTGCCGCTGCTGGTGGATGGCGACACGCGGATGACCGAAAGCTGCGCCATCGCGCATTACCTTGCCACCCGCGATGGTTACACCCCGCTGGCCATCGCGCCGGGGGAACGCGATTACGGCGAATATTGCGATTACACATACCACGCCGATGCCACGATCACCTTTCCGCAGACGGTCTATATGCGGTTTGCCATCTTCGAGAAGGACAAGGGCTGGGCCGAGGCTGGGCACGCCTATGCCAAGTGGTTCCACAAGCGGTTGGTGAAGGTTGAACAGCGGCTTCAAGCCCGCGAATTCCTGTGCGCTGATCGCTTTACCGTGGCCGATATCTGCGTCGGCTATGCGCTGGTTTTGGCTGAAAGCGTGGGGCTGGATGATGGCGTGCCGCAAAGCCTCAAGGATTACCGCGCCCGGTTGACCGCGCGCCCCGCATACCAGCGGGCGATCGCGCGGGAGGGGGAAGGGCGCCTGACGCTCGAAAAATAGCCTTTGTGATGGTGCCGGAACCCGTGGTTTCGGCCGGTCGGTTAAGTATCCAGATCATGCCCGCAGCGGGTGCAGTTCCGATTGGGCCACAGGACAACCAGGATTCCCCGGAAGAACGCGTTCTTGCCGCATTGCGGGCAGTTAAACCGCAGCATCGGGGCATTGGCGATCAACAGCAGCATGATCGCCGCTGCAAAGGCGATGGTGGAATGGCCGTAAAACCGGTCAACCCCCACCACCAACAGCACCGCAATCACCAACGCCGCAATCATCCGCCATGCGTGGCGCACCGCATTTCGATAAAGCGTCATGGCAAGCGGGCGAGGATTGATTGGGCGAACTGGGTCAGCGTATCATCGCGCGCGCCCATCACCACGATCCGGTCGCCGGGCTGGGCAATGGCGATGATGCGTTGCGCGCAATCTTCGCGCGCCGGGATGTGTTCGGCTTTACCGCCGGCCTGCGCGATCAGTTGGACGATCCGTTCACTGCCTTCACTGCGATCAACCGTCCCGCCGAAATAGACCGGATCACACAGGATCGTGAGGTCATCCGCGCCCAATTCGCGGGCGAAGGTCTGCGCCAGTTCCGCCCCCATCTGGCGCAGCGGGCCATAGCCATGCGGCTGGAAAAACGCGATCACCCGTCCGGGCGTCGCCTTCAGCGTGCGCAAGGTGGCCGCGCATTTTTCCGGATTATGGCCGAAATCATCGATCACCGTGATGCCCTGCGCACTGGTGCCGGTCACATCGAATCGCCGCGCCAATCCTGCAAAACTGCGCAAGGCAAAGGCGGCCTGGGAAACGCCGATCCCGGCGGCGCTCGCCGTGGCAATCGCTGCCAGCGCGTTCGAAAGATTGTGCAGGCCCGGCATCGGCAGGATCAGCGGGAGCACCTCGCGCTTGCGGTTGTCGATCACGACTGCGCGAATGCCGAATGCGCCCTGTTCGATCGAATCCGGCTCCACGGTAATGTCGGCACCGGACGCGGTGATGCCAAAGGTAACTGCGGAGCGCGCGCGCGCCGCAAGCGCAGCAGCCTCGGGACTGTCGAGATTGATTACCGCTGTTTGCGATGCGGCGATATAATCCCCGAACAGAACGCGCAGTTCCTCGATACTCTTGTGGTCGAGGCTGACATTCAGCAGCACGCCGATGGTTGGGCGGTAAAGCGCAATCGATCCATCGCTTTCATCGACCTCGCTCACGAACATATCGGCTTGCCCGATTTTTGCGCTGGCATAGGTATCGGCAGGCGTAATGAAGTTTTTCATCACCGCGCCGTTCATCACCGTGGGATCGCGTCCGGCGTGGTGCATGATCCACGCGATCATCCCGGTGACGGTCGATTTGCCCGAGGTGCCGCCAACCGCAATCGAGCACGCGGCGCGGTTGAACAACTGCGATAGCAGCTCCGCCCGGCTCAATCGTGCGCAGCCAAGTTCGCGCGCGCGGGCGACTTCGGGCACGCTGTCCTCAATCGCGGCTGACGCGATCAACACTTGATCTGAGGAGGTAATGCCGCTGCCATCCTGCGGAAACAGCGCGAAATCATTGGCGTCCAGCCATGCGAATTTTTCAGGCGTGCGGCCCTGATCGCGGCTGCGATCCGATCCGGCGACCCGATAGCCAAGCCCGCGCGCAATCTGCGCCAGCGGCAGCATCCCCGATCCGCCAATGCCGCAAAAGAATAGCGGGCGCTCCGGCTGCGTCCCTGGCTCGATCCCGTTATCCATAGCAGGCGTGGTTATTGACTTGCGCCATCACTGACAAGCGCCATAGGTTGCCGCGCATGACGAATATCGCGATCTGTGCGCCTGCGACCCCGATCACCCATGAGCACCGCGATGCGCTCTTGGCGCTGGTGGCGGCGGAATATCCCTCGCACCGCGTGACGTTTCACGATCAGTCTTTTGAACGGGCCGGGCATTTTGCCGGGGATGATCTGCGGCGACTGACCGCGCTGCTCGAATGCGCCAATGATCCGGCGTTCGATGTCGTATGGTTTGCCAAGGGCGGTTACGGTTCAAACCGCATTGCCGAAGCTGCGGTTGCACAGATGAACGCATCCGCGCGGGCCAAGACTTATGTCGGCTTTTCCGATTGCGGATACCTGCTGGCGGCGCTCTACCGCGCCGGAATCGGGCAGAGCGTCCATGGCTCGATGCCGGTCAGCGCGCGTTCGGAAGGTGGGCGCGCGGCGATCCGGCGGGTGCTGGACTGGCTCGGCGGGGATACCAGCGGGATTGAACCGAGCCTGGATGGCACCACGCCTGCTGCCGCGTTCAATCTCATCACGCTGGCAATGCTGGCGGGCACGCCGTTGATGCCTGACCTGACCGGCCATGTGGTGATGGTTGAGGAGGTGTCCGAACACCTTTACGCGATCGACCGGATGTTTTTTCATCTCGCCGGAACGCTTCCCCGGCTTGCCGGGCTGCGGTTGGGCGCGATCACCGACGTGCCCGAAAACTATGTCGAATTCGGCCAGAACGAAGAAGATATCGCCCGTTTCTGGTGTTCGCGCGCGGGCATTCCCTATCTGGGGCGCGCGTTGATCGGGCACAATTCTGCCAACAGGGTTGTGCCCTTCGGACTTGCCAGCCCGCCCGCGCGGACTTAACCGCGCGCCCCAAACCAAGAATGGGGCCAAAAACCAGCACAGGATCACATGATGCGCGCGTTTATTTTTCCGGGTCAAGGCAGCCAGAAAATCGGCATGGGGGCAGATCTCGCCAACGCAAGCGCGGCCGCGCGCGAGGTGTTTGGCGAGGTGGACGAGGCGTTGTCGCAAAAGCTTTCAGCACTGATGCGCGAAGGGCCGGAAGCCGACCTGACCCTCACCGAAAATGCGCAGCCTGCGATCATGGCCAACGCGATGGCGACATTGCGGGTGCTGGAACGCGATTTCGGTGTGCAACTGACCGAACACGGCGCCTGCGTCGCGGGCCATTCGCTGGGCGAATACACCGCCCTGTGTGCGGTTGGTGCGTTCAGCCTCTCCGACACCGCACGGCTGCTCAAACTGCGCGGGCTGGCGATGCAATCCGCCGTGCCGGTGGGCGAAGGAACAATGGCGGCGCTGCTGGGGGCGGATATTGATCAGGCCAAGGCGCTGGCTGAGGCCGCGGCGCAGGGGCCCCACGCGGGAGGCGCAATCAGCGTTTGTGAGGTAGCGAACGACAATGATCCTTCGCAGGTGGTGATTTCCGGCCACACCGCGGCGATTGAGCGCGCCGTCGCGCTGGTCAAGGAGTTCGGGATCAAGCGCGGCATCCTGCTGCCGGTGTCCGCGCCGTTCCACTGCGCGCTGATGCAACCCGCCGCCGAACGCATGGCTGAGGCCCTGGCCCAAACCCCGCCCGCGGCCTTCACCCTGCCGCTCTATGCCAACGTCACCGCCGCGCGCGTCACCGATCCCGAAGTAGAACTCGGATTGCTGATCGAACAGGTCACTGGCCGGGTGCGCTGGCGCGAAAGCGTGCTTGCCATGCGCGCCGATGGGGTGGAAAGCTTCGTCGAACTGGGCGGGAAGGTGCTCGGCCCGATGGTTGGCCGGATCGACCGCGAAGCGCAGGTTGCAAGCTTGGTGACGATGCAGGATATTGAAGCGTTTGCGAAGGAATTGGTGTGATGTTTTCACTCAAGGGCATGAATGCGCTGGTCACTGGTGCGAGCGGCGGGATCGGATCGTCGATCGCCCACGCGCTCGCCAGCCAGGGCGCGCGGCTTGCGCTGTCGGGATCAAACGCGGCCAAACTGCGGGCGTTTCGCGATGAACTCAACGAATCCTATCCGCATCACGATCACGATGGCCATGTCGAGATTACCTGCGATCTGGGGAACGCTACTCAGGTCGAAGAACTGATCCCGGCGATGCTCGATACGCTCGGCACGATGGACATCCTCGTCAACAACGCCGGGATCACGCGTGATAATCTGGGGATGCGGATGAAGGATGATGAATGGGATCAGGTGATCCGCATCAACCTAGAAGCCGCGTTCCGCCTGATGCGCGCCGCGGCCAAGCCGATGATGAAGGCGCGGTTCGGGCGGATCATCAACATCACCAGCGTGGTCGGCGCGACCGGCAATCCGGGCCAGATGAACTATTGCGCGGCCAAGGCTGGCCTGACCGGCATGACCAAGGCGTTTGCGCAGGAAGTCGCCAGCCGCGGGATCACCGCCAACTGCGTCGCCCCCGGCTTCATCCGCACCGCGATGACCTCAGCGCTCGATGAAAAACAACAGGCCGCGATCAATGGCCGCATTCCGATGGGCCGCATGGGTGAAGGCAGCGAGATCGGCGCTGCGGTTGCGTTTCTTGCCAGCCGCGAATCCTCCTATGTCACGGGTGAAACGCTGCACGTAAACGGCGGGATGGCGATGCTGGGCTGATCAGCGGGCGGTGTTTTGGCCCCTTATCCCCAGCGGAAACGCCCCTCGCAAAGCCGCCAACTTGCCCGTATTGTCAGCGGCGCTAAGGTTTTACGCACTTTCTGGCGCTTGAGGGCGATTCCTTCGTCCTTCTGCCACACAAGGGAACGATAGGGACAAGCGATGAAGGCCACGATTGAACGCGCGACCCTGCTGCGGTGCCTCTCCCACGTGCAGTCGGTGGTTGAACGGCGCAACACCATTCCGATCCTGTCGAACGTGCTGATCGACGCCAGCGACGGCGGCAATGTTCGCGTAATGGCGACCGATCTTGATCTGCAGGTGGTCGAATCAATGTCGGCTTCGTCGGTCGAACAGGCAGGCGCGATTACCGTGTCGGCGCATCTGCTGTTCGATATTGCGCGCAAACTGCCCGAAGGCAGTCAGGTCAGCCTGACCACCAGCGACAACCGGCTTGAGGTCAAGGCGGGCCGTTCGAACTTCAAACTGCCGACTCTGCCGCGCGATGATTTCCCGGTGATCGTCGAAGGCGACCTGCCGACCAGTTTTGAACTGCCCGCGCGCGTGCTGGCTGAATTGATCGACCGCACCCGCTTCGCGATTTCGACCGAGGAAACGCGCTATTACCTCAACGGCATTTTCCTGCACGTGACCGATGAAAACGAACCGCTGCTGAAAGCCGCCGCCACCGATGGCCACCGGCTCGCGCGGTTCACCTTGGCGCGGCCCGAAGGCGCCGCCGGGATGCCCGATGTGATCGTGCCGCGCAAAGCCGTGGGCGAACTGCGCAAGCTGCTCGAAGAAGCGCTCGATGGTAACGTGTTGATCGACCTGTCGGCCAGCAAGATTCGCTTCACCATGGGCGGTGAAGGCGGGGTGGTGCTGACCAGCAAGCTGATCGACGGCACCTTCCCCGATTACAGCCGCGTGATCCCGACCGGCAATGACAAGCTGCTCAAAGTCGATCCGAAACTGTTTTTCGCCGGTGTTGACCGCGTGGCGACCATCGCGACGGAGAAAACCCGCGCGGTCAAGATCGGGCTGGATCAGGACCGCGTCACGCTGTCGGTGACATCGCCCGATAACGGCACCGCGGCTGAGGAACTGGCAGCAGAATACCGCGCCGAAGCGTTGGAGATCGGCTTTAACGCCAATTACCTCAAGGACATCCTTGGCCAGATCGATGCCGACACGGTCGAACTGCATCTGGCCGACGCAGGCGCGCCGACGCTGATCCGCGAAAACGAGGCAAGCCCGGCGCTCTATGTGCTGATGCCGATGCGGGTGTGACCGTTTGAATGCTCCGCGATGGCGGCTGGCTTTGAGGACAGGCTTTACGCCGGAGACGCGGTCGGCGGACTTGGGCCGGGGGATGCGGCGATCCGTGGCAATTTGGCCGCTGAATGTACGCCTCGATTAATGGATCGCCACGGCCCTGCGGGCCTCGCGATGACGAAGTAGGGATGGAGAAGCTGGGGCGGGGGTGATTATTTCGACGCTTTTCACTGCATCGACTGCTCGAACGCAGCCTTTGATCGACGGTTGAAGTCGTCTGGAATGAAGGGTGGTAGAATATCAAGACTGTCCAAGTGCCCCAATAGCATTTGACAAATTCGGCTTAAGCGGGCTGCTCTCCAAGCTTCCTTTTCAAGCACATCAACAGATAGACGCAAGTGCCGGCATTCGGTTGGCATCTTCTTGGGGGTGACGAAGTCGTAAAAATCCACTCCCCACCTGATATCTGTGACTTCCATTCTAGCGTGGGCAATCTGATGCCGAAGCTCTGCTCCCGATAAAACTCTTTGAAAGAAACGTTCAGCCGTCATTTTATGGCTATCGAAAGGTGGTTGGCGAAAGAAGCGTTGAAGGTAGCTTATTTTGTCTTTCAAGGAATAGGGGATTTTGACGGTCTCTTGAGCCGTCTCAAACTGAGCAAAGCGGTCACAGGCTTCAGCAAGGCGTGTTTCGATACTCGCGTGCGCTGAAACAATCACACCCCGCAAAAAAAGGGCTGCTTCCACATCGGTTTTCGTGGTCCAAGGCGTAACCTCGACCGCGTATGCGCTACGGATGAAGTAAACCGATGTCTTTCGGATGTAGCGCTCCAATGAGTTTTGGCTCTGGTTCGGCATAGTCACGACCCCATCACCGCACCCAATCCAGCCCCATTTCCTCGAAAATCTCCTTGTCCTCGGCCCAGTTTTCCGACTGTTTGACGTGGAGGAACAGGTGCACTTTTACTCCCAGCACCTCGCACAATTCCTTGCGCGCCGCTTCGCCGATGGCCTTGATCCGCGCGCCGCCTTTGCCGAGCACGATGGCGCGCTGGGTTTCGCGGGCGACCACGATCTGCTGGTGGATTTCGATGCTGCCGTCTTTGCGCACCGTGTAACTTTCGGGCCGCACTGCGCTGTCATAGGGCAGTTCTTCGTGGAGCTGTTGGTAAAGCTGTTCGCGGGTGATTTCGGCGGCGAGCAGGCGTTCTGAAGCGTCTGACACCTGATCTTCGGGATACATCCATTCAGCCTCGGGCATCATGCCCGCCAGCGCGTCTTTCAACTCGGGCACGCCGTCCCCATTCAGCGCGGAAACGAAATAGATTTCGGCAAAATCGACCTTGCCCGCCAGTTCCTGCGCCAGCGCCAGCAGGGGTTCTTTCTTGGCGCGGTCGACTTTGTTGAGCACCAGAATCTTGCGTTCAGGGCGGTTCGCCAACGCCTCCAGCAGCGGCTCCAATTCGTGGCGGCGTTGCTTGATCGGATCGACCAACAGCAGCACCGCGTCCGCCGCCTCGGCACCTTCCCACGCGGCGCTTACCATCGCGCGGTCTAACCGGCGGCGCGGGGCAAAGATGCCGGGGGTGTCGACCAGAATCATCTGCACCCGCGTGCCTGCCAGTTCGTGCAAGGCAATCCCCAGCATCCGCGCGCGGGTGGTCTGCGCCTTGGCACTGGTGATGGCGACCTTCTGGCCGACAAGCTGGTTCACCAAAGTTGATTTGCCCGCATTGGGCGCGCCAATCACGGCGATCATGCCACATTTTTGTTTGGTCATTTCATGACTTCCTCGCCGCTGATTTTCCGCTTCGCTCCAAAGCGGCTGCGGGCGGCCGCTTGGCCTTGCGAAACCTGTCGGTTTCGATGTGGCAAATTCACTAAATCATTCAACCGAATTGCTCCAGAAAAGCCTTCGCGGCCAGCTTTTCAGCCTCGCCCTTGTTGGTGGCGGTGGCCTCGGCCTCACCGACATTGCGGACGCTGACCCGCACGGTAAATCGCGCCGCGTGGTCAGGCCCGCTGCGCCCCACCACTTCGTAAACGGGGGTGGCGCGGCGGTTGCCTGCGGCCCATTCCTGCAGCGCGCTTTTGGGATGTTTCGACCTGCCCAAGTCGCCTTCCAACTCGCTCGCCCACAGGCGGTAGATGACCGCCTTCGCGGTATCGAACCCGTGCTGGACAAAACACGCGCCGATCAGCGCCTCCATCACATCGCCAAGGATCTTGTCGCTATCCGCCCCGCCATCATCGCGCGCTTGCTTGCCCAACCGGATATGCGCGGGCAGGCCGATGGCGCGGGCAATCCGTGCGCAAGTGGCGCCGCTGACCAGCGCGTTGAGCCGCTGTGACAGCTTGCCTTCGGGCGCGTCGCCCGCGCGGAATAGCCAGCTCGCCACCGACAGGCCAAGCACCCGGTCGCCCAGAAATTCAAGCCGCTGGTAATCTTTGGAAGTTACCGCCGCCGCGCCGCCCGATCCGTTGAAGCTGCCGTGGGTCAGCGCCTCGATCCAGGCGGCCTCATCCGTCACGGCAAAGCCTTGTGCTTCGAGCCATTCACGCGTCGCCGGGTCAAGCGCGCTCACAGTGCGTCTCCGATCCGGTGCCAGCGTGCGGCGGTGAACCAGGTCCACGGATTTGCCCAATCGGCGCTGCCATCGGTCGACCACACGATGATGCTGGCGCGGCCCACCAGCAGGTCTTGCGGAACAAATCCCACCGCATCGCCTGCGGCTGCCGGAAAGCGGCTGTCGCGCGAATTGTCACGATTGTCGCCCATCACGAACAGCGCGCCCGCCGGGACTGTGACGGGGGCAAGCGCATCAGCCGGGGTCATCCCGAAATCGAGCACTTCGTAGCTTTTGCCGCCCGGCAAAGTCTCACGGAAACGGGCGTAGCGGCAGGCCGCGCTGCCATCATCCAACTGCACAGGCGCGCGGCCCCATGCGCACCCGGTATTGGGCGATTCGGCAATCAGCGCATCAGCCATAGGTTCGTGCGGTATCGGTGTGCCGTTCAGCACCACCTGCCCGCCCACCATGCGCACCGCATCACCCGGCAGGCCGATCACCCGCTTGATATAATCACGTCCGTCGACCGGGTGTTTGAAGATCACCACATCGCCGCGTTCGGGCGTGCTGGCGAACAGGCGGCCATCGGGCAGTGGCAGATCAAAGGGCAACGAATGGCGCGAAATACCATAGGGCCACTTGGCCGCCAGCAAGTAATCGCCGTTCATCAGGCGGGGCAGCATGCTTTCCGACGGGATCGAAAACGGCGAGAACACCAGGGTGCGAAACACCAGCACCACCAGCAGCAGTTTGGCCAGGAACCAGACGAAACTGCCCCAGCTATCGCGCGCAGGCGCCGCCGCGTCGGCATTATCGGGCAACACATTGCCGAGAGATTGGGTCTTAACATCCATCGCCCATGCCCTTACTCGGCTCCGCACACCTGCGCAAAGGAGAACAGTGATGAACGGATCGGGCGAAGCAAACGGCAAGCCAGCAGTGGGCGAGGCCTGGTCGCGGCTGCGTTCGCTGGAACCGCGCACGCTCGGCCAATTGTTCGCCGCTGATCCGGCGCGGCCCGCAGCCTTGACCCAGCAAATCAGCTGGCCAATCGCGCCCGGCAGCGCGGCGGAAACGGGCATGAGGATCGATTTTTCCAAAACCCATCTGGATGATGCCGCGCTGACCGCGTTTGAGGCTTTGGCCGAGGCGCGCGGGTTTGCGGCTGCGCGCGATGCGCTCTTCGATGGCGGGATCGTCAATGTCACCGAAGGCCGCGCCGCGACCCACGGCGCGCTGCGCGGCAGCGGCACGCCTGCGCAGGTCGAAGAAGCCGAAGCGCTGCTCGCGCGCATGGGGATGCTGGTTGAGGCGATCCATGAAGGTGCGCTGGGCGAAATTCGCCACTGCATCGCGGTTGGCATCGGCGGATCGGCGCTCGGCCCGGCGCTGGCGATTGACGCGCTGACCCGCGATCTGGCGCTGGTCGATGTCCATGTGGTGTCGAACATTGATGGCCTCGCGCTGGAACAGGCGTTTGCTGCCTGCGACCCCGAAACGACGCTGATCGCGCTCGCGTCCAAAACCTTTACCACCATCGAAACGCTGACCAATGCGAACAGCGCGCTGAAGTGGTTGGCGGATAACGGTGTGGAAGACCCCGGCGGGCGGGTGATCGCGCTGACCGCTGCGCCCGAAAAGGCGGTGGAATGGGGCGTCGATGAAACCCGCGTGCTGCCGTTCCCCGAAAGCGTGGGTGGGCGCTATTCGCTGTTTTCGTCGATCGGGTTCCCGATTGCGCTGGCGGTGGGGATGGATGAATTCCGCGCGATGCTGGCCGGCGCGAAGGCGGTCGACGATCACTTCCGCAACACCGAAGGCCGCGCCAATGCCCCGTTGCTCGCGGCGTTTGTGGATCAGTTCTACACCCGGTTAAAGGGCTGCCAGACCCGCGCGGTGTTCGCCTATGATGAACGCCTCGCGCTGCTGCCCGACTATCTTCAGCAGCTGGAGATGGAATCCAACGGCAAAAGCGTGACCGTGGATGGCACCCCCGTGGACGGGCCGACCGCGCCGGTGACATGGGGCGGGGTGGGCACCGACGCGCAGCATGCCGTGTTCCAACTGCTGCATCAGGGCACGCACCTGATCCCGGTCGATTTCATCGCCAGCATCGCGCCGGGGGATGAACTGGACCCGGCGCATCACCGCACGCTGTTGATGAACTGCCTTGCCCAAGGCGCGGCGCTGATGGCGGGCAAGCCGTCAGACGATCCGGCGCGCGCCTATTCGGGTGATCGGCCCTCCACCACCTTTCTGCTCGACGATTGCGACGCGGCGGCACTGGGCGCACTGATCGCATTCCACGAACACCGCACCTTTGCGAGCGCGGTGCTGATGGGGATCAACCCCTTCGACCAGTTCGGGGTGGAACTGGGCAAGGCCATCGCCAAACAGATCGACAGCGGAGAGGGCGAGTTTGATCCCTCGACGAAGGCACTGATGGCGGCGGCGGGGTTGGGGTAGCGCGGGAACTGCTTGACTTTCCGAGGCTCCGCGCCCACATGGCCCCCATCGAAGCGCGCTAGCCATGCGTGAAGCGGCGGAAAACTAAAAGCATCCGCCCCGGCCGCGCCTCGGTTCTACCCAAGACTTCCCTTTTCACGCGGGCGGTTTCAACCCCCGCGCCGCGCGCCCGCTATGGGTTTCGCGCGCCGCAGATTATTTGCGAGTTTTATCTACATGACGACTTTTGCTGAACTCGGGCTGTCGCAGCCCGTGCTCCAGGCCCTTGATATGAAGGGCTATACTACCCCCACCCCAATCCAGGAACAGGCCATTCCGGCCGTTCTCAAGGGCCGCGATCTGCTCGGCATTGCCCAGACCGGCACCGGCAAGACGGCCGCGTTCATGCTCCCCAGCATTGACCGGCTGCGCGAATCCGACAAGCAGATCCCGTTCAAATCCTGCCGGATGCTGGTGCTGGCACCGACCCGCGAATTGGCGGTGCAGATCGCCGATAGCGCCAAGGATTACGGCGCGCTCGCCGGCCTCAAGGTGCAATGCATCGTCGGCGGCACGTCCGTCGGCAAGGATCGTAACAAGCTGCATCGCGGCACCGATATCCTCGTTGCCACGCCGGGCCGCTTGCTCGATCTGATCGATCAGAAAGCGCTGAACCTCAATGGGATCGAAGTGCTGGTGCTCGACGAAGCGGATCAGATGCTCGACCTCGGCTTCATCCACGCACTGCGCAAGATCCGCGACATCACCCCCAAGGATCGCCAGACGCTGTTTTTCAGCGCGACCATGCCCAAGGCGATCAAGGAACTGGTGAGCGGGTTCTGCAACAATCCGGTGCAGGTTTCGGTCACGCCGCAGAGCACCACCGCCGAGCGCATCGACCAATATCTGTTCATGGTGCAGCAGGACGAAAAGCTGTCCCTGCTCGAAATGATCCTCAAGGGGCGGCATACCGTTCCCGGCGCGATTGAACGCGTGCTGATCTTCGCCCGCACCAAACACGGCGCGGACCGGGTGGTGAAGCGGTTGGAGCAAGGCGGGATCGAGGCCAACGCGATCCACGGCAACAAATCGCAACCGCAACGCCAGCGCGCGCTCGACGAATTCCGCAAGGGCCGCGTGCCGGTGCTGATCGCGACTGACGTGGCCGCGCGCGGGATCGATATTCCGGACGTTTCGCACGTCATCAACTACGAACTGCCCAACGTGGCCGAACAATATGTCCACCGCATCGGGCGCACCGCGCGCGCGGGCAAGGACGGGATAGCGATTGCCTTTTGTGCCGAGGATGAACGCGCCTATCTCAAGGATATTCGCAAGGTCACCGGCGCAGAGCTGGAACGCTTGCCGCTGCCGGATAATTTCCGCGCCGTGGTGGAAGGCGAAGGGCCGACCAAGCCTGCCGCTCGTGTTCCGATGAAGCGCGTCAACCCGCGCCCGCTCGGCCAACGTCCGCAGGGTGATCGCAAGCCTCATGGTGAAAATCGGGGAGAACGCCGCCCGGATGGCGAACGTCGCCCGCAGCAAGGTGAACGCCGCGCTGATGGGGAGCGTCGTCCGCAAGGTGATCGCAAGCCGCAGCAGGCCACGGGATCAGGCCGTCCCGGCGGCAATGGCGGCGGTGGTGATCGCCGTCATCCCGGCGGCGGTGCGCGTCCGTCTGGCAATGGCGGAGGCGGCGGTGATCGCGGCCGTGGCCGTGGTCGTCCCGGCGGCGGCGGGGGCGGTCGTCCGCGCTCGGTCAACGCCTGATTGCTGTGGGGGGCCGTGGCCTTCCCGCTCCATCCTTTGTTGTCGCATCGTAAAAAGCTGAAAACCGGTTCCCACTTTTCAGCACGATGCTCTAAATAAAAGAAATTACAGCTTTTTGCGCGTCGATGGTTGCCGCCATCGACGCGCTTCGCCATATGCGGCCCGTGACCTACGGGAGCAGCGCAATGGCCGACGAATTTGACTATGATCTCTTCACCATCGGGGCAGGATCGGGCGGCGTGCGCGCCAGCCGGGTCGCTGCAGCGCACGGCGCGCGGGTCGCGGTGGCCGAGGAATACCGGGTCGGCGGCACTTGCGTGATCCGCGGCTGCGTTCCCAAGAAGATGCTCGTCTACGGCGCGCATTTTGCCGAGGATCTGGAAGACGCCAAGCAATTCGGCTGGACGATCGAGGGCAAAGGCTTTGACTGGGTCAAGCTGCGCGACAGCGTGCAAGCCGACGTCAGCCGCCTCGAAGGCCTGTATGGCCAGACGCTCAGCAACCACAATGTCACTGTCTATGATGAACGCGCGACCATCACCGGCGATCATCAGATCACGCTGGCGAGCGGCAAGGTCATCACCGCCAAATATATCCTGATCGCCACGGGCGCGCGTCCGATGGTTCCGGACTTTCCCGGAAATGAGCACGTCATCACCTCGAACGAGGCGTTCCATCTCGACGCCATCCCGCGCCGCATCCTGATCGTGGGCGGGGGCTATATCGCCAATGAATTTGCCGGAATCTTCAACGCATTCGGCAGCAAGGTGACGATCGCCAACCGTTCGGACACGATTTTGCGGGGCTATGATGAAAGCGTGCGCGACCGCTTGCTGCAAATCTCGCTGACCAAGGGGATCGAATTCTGTTTCCACACAGAATTCGAATCTGTCGAAAGGCAGGATGATGGCAGCCTGCTGGTCAAGCTGACCGGGCAGGATGCGCGGGTGTTTGACGCGGTGATGGTGGCGACGGGCCGTGTGCCCAATATCGAAGGCCTTGGGCTGGACAACATCGGCGTTGCCACCGGGCGCAGGGGCGAAATTGTGGTTGACGTTTTCAGCCGCACCAATGTCGATTATGTCTATGCTGTCGGCGATGTGACTGACCGCGTGCAGCTCACCCCGGTCGCCATCCGCGAAGGGCAGGCGTTTGCGGATTCAGTGTTCGGCGGGGTTGAACCTTACGCGGTCGATCATTCCTGCGTGCCCAGCGCGGTGTTCAGCCATCCGCCCATCGCTGCGGTCGGCATGACCGAAGGCGAAGCGCGCGACACTCTTGGCACGATCAAGGTCTATCATGCCGATTTCCGCCCGATGAAAAACGTCTTGTCGGGGCGCAACGAACGCAGCCTTTACAAGATGATCGTCGATGCCGCGAACGACCGGATCGTGGGGCTGCACATGATCGGCCCCGAAGCGCCAGAGATCATGCAGGCGGCGGCGGTGGCGGTGAAGGCGGGCCTGACCAAGGCCGATTTCGACGCGACCGTTGCTATCCACCCGACGATGGCGGAAGAACTGGTGCTGTTTAAATAGCGGTTATGCCCCCAACCGCGCCGGGCTGAACAATTCCGCAGCAAGGCCCGCCGCCGCGCAATCTTCGGGGAAGGGCAGGCCCAGCGCCGCGCTTGCCGCAATCCGTGACAGCGCGGGCGCGGTCTGGAAGCCGAACCCGCCTTGGCCGGCACACCACACAAACCCCGGCGCGCCGGCTGCGTGGCCGATCACCGGCAATTCGTCGGGTGCAAAGCTGCGCAGGCCCGCCCAGCTATGGCTGATGCGCCTGATTGCAAGCGTGGTAGCCTGCTCCACCCGGTCAGCCGCGATGGCGATGTCCAGTTCTTCTGCCGCCGCGTCGCAAGGGGCGCTGGGGGTCTGATCCATCGAGGACGCCAGCAATTGTCCCCGGCCTTCGGGGAGCAGGTAGAAGCCTTCGCCGACAGTCTTGGTAAAGGGCCAAGCGCGCACGTCCACGCCTTCGGGCGCGGCGAAGGAAATCACCGTGCGGCGGCGCGGCTCGATGCCGATGGGGGTGACGCCTGCCATCCGCGCGATCTCATCCGTCCATGCGCCCGCTGCATTGATCAGCAGCGGCGCAGTGAAGGCTCCCGCCGATGTTGCGACCCGCCAGCCACCGCCTTCGTGCGTGATCGCGTTGACCCGTGCGCCGCATACCAGATCGCCACCGTGGGCGCGCAGATCGGCCACGTGGGCCTGTAACATCGCGTTGGTGTCCAGCTTAAGCGACCCGTGATCGACCAGCGCGGCGGCGTAGGCTTCGGGCTTCAGCACCGGCACCAGCGCGCGCGCCTCATCCGGCGTGATTCGCGCATAGTCGCAGCCGAATTGCCGATGCACATCCTCCAGCGCATCGAGCGCCGCCGCTTGCTCTGCCGAAGCAATATGCAGCGCCGGGTGCCGCGCAGCGTGGGCCGCCAGGTCGGGCAGGCTCAGCGCGGTCAGCGTCCGCACGATCCGCTCGCCCAACCCGTAATGCGCAAAGGCGACGCTGCGGCCCGAGGCGTGGTATCCGGGTGCGCTTTCGCCTTCCAGCACCACCACCCGCCCATGCCGCGCCAGCCGCGCAGCCATCGATAGCCCCGCAATCCCGCCACCGATCACCACCATGTCCGCCTGTTGCACCATGATATGATACTTGCCTTTGCATGATTGCCGCCATTTTTGCCACGTTGACGCTGCCGGTCGCCTAAGGCAACGCATCTGGAACCGGAAAACAACAGGGGACCTGAGTGTGTCTGCCAATATCGCCGAAATGGAACGCCGCCGCGAAGCTGCCCGCATGGGCGGCGGGGCCAAGCGCATCGAAGCCCAGCACGCCAAGGGTAAACTGACCGCGCGCGAACGATTGGACGTGCTGCTCGACGAAGGCTCGTTCGAGGAACTTGATGCCTACGTCGAACACGACTGCATTGATTTCGGCATGGAAACCCAGCGCATTCCCGGCGACGGGGTGGTGACTGGCAGCGGCACGATCAACGGGCGGCTGGTTTACGTGTTCAGCCAGGATTTCACCGTGTTCGGCGGCAGCCTGTCGAAACGCCATGCCGAGAAAATCTGCAAGGTGATGGACACCGCAATGAAAGTCGGCGCGCCGGTGATTGGCCTCAACGATTCGGGCGGGGCGCGGATTCAGGAGGGCGTCGCTTCGCTGGGCGGCTATGCCGAGGTGTTTCAGCGCAATGTGCTGGCCAGCGGCGTGGTGCCGCAAATCAGCCTCATCATGGGGCCGTGCGCGGGCGGGGCGGTCTATTCGCCCGCAATGACCGACTTCATCTTCATGGTGAAGGATTCCAGCTATATGTTCGTCACTGGGCCAGAGGTGGTGAAAACCGTCACCAACGAAGTCGTGACGCAGGAAGAGCTTGGCGGGGCGATCACCCACACTACCAAGACATCTGTGGCCGATCTCGCCTATGACAATGATATCGAGGCGCTGCTGGCGACGCGGCGGTTTGTCGATTTCCTCCCGCTGTCGAACCGGGAAGAACCCCCGGTGCTGCCGGTCGGTGATGCGTGGGACCGCGATGAGCCGAGCCTCGACACGCTGATCCCCGACAATGCCAACCAGCCCTATGACATGCACGAAGTTATCGCCAAGGTGCTGGACGAAGGCGATTTCTTCGAGATCCAACCGGCGCACGCGGGCAATATCCTGTGCGGATTTGGCCGGGTTGAGGGGCGCACGGTGGGCGTTGTGGCGAACCAGCCGATGGTGCTGGCCGGCTGCCTCGACATCAATTCATCGAAGAAAGCCGCGCGGTTTGTGCGGTTCTGCGATGCGTTTGAAATCCCGATCCTGACGTTTGTCGACGTCCCCGGCTTCCTCCCCGGCACCGCGCAGGAACTGGGCGGGATCATCAAGCACGGCGCGAAACTGCTGTTCGCCTATGCCGAGGCGACCGTGCCCAAAATCACCGTCATTACCCGTAAGGCTTACGGCGGCGCCTATGACGTGATGGCGAGCAAGCACCTGCGCGGCGATTTGAACTATGCTTGGCCGACGGCGGAAATCGCAGTGATGGGCGCCAAGGGCGCGGTGGAGATCATCTTCCGCCAAGACCGCGACAACCCCGAAAAGATCGCCGAGAAGACCAAGGAATACGATGACCGCTTCGCCAACCCCTTTGTGGCGGCATCGCGCGGCTATATCGACGAGGTGATCCACCCGCACTCGACCCGGCGACGGATCGCGCTGGGGCTAAGGAAGCTGCGGACGAAGCAGTTGGAGAACCCTTGGAAGAAGCATGACAATATTCCGCTCTAGGAGATAAGTTTGGTGCGAAAGTTATTCTTGGCCGCAGCCGCAGCGATGAGCGCAATAGCGTTTGCGTCGCCAGCATCTGCCACGACCGCTGAAAAGTTGAATGTAGTTTGCAACACGCCATCGACCGAAATCTCACATGAGGTGAACCTTGCGCTCTGCGTTGGTTATATCCACGGTGTAATTGATCATGAAAGTTTGCGATCAGAGAACGTCGCGGCAAACGGTATCTTCTGTATTTACTCGGAAGTCTCAAGCGCAGAGCTGCGGGGCATCGTCCGCAGATATCTTGCGACCCGTTACGAAAGAGGAACCGAAACAGCTAACGTACTAGTGGGTGAGGCGCTGGCACGAGCTTTTCCTTGTCGGAAGGCAGGCTAATGAAACTCGGCCGTCTCAACCACATCGGGGTCGCCACGCCCTCCATGGCGGACTCGATCGCGTTCTACCGCGACGTCATGGGCGCGACCAAGATCCATACGCCGTTCGATCTTGAGGAGCAGGGCGTGAAGGTCTGTTTCGTCGACACCCCCGGTGCGGACGGGGCGATGAACGGCACCCAGATCGAGCTGATCGAGCCGCTGGGGGAAAACTCCACGCTCGCCGGCTTCCTCGCCAAGAACCCGCTCGGCGGGCAGCATCACCTGTGCTTTGAAGTACCCGACATCGCCGAGGCCCGCGCCGAGTTCGAGGAACAAGGCAAGCGCATCCTCGGCCCCACGCGGATCGGCGCGCACGGCACCCCGATTTTTTTCGTCCATCCCAAGGACATGGGCGGCATGCTGACCGAGATCATGGAGACGCCGCGCGAGGATGCGCATTGGTCGAATTAACTTACCTCGTCACCCCGGCGTAGGCCGGGGCCCAGAAGCGGTAAGGCGGGACTGGGTTCCGGCCTTCGCCGGAATGACGAAAATGAGAAAGGTTGAAAAAATGTCCTACGAATCCATCCGCGTCACCCGTGACGGCCCGCTGCTGACCATCACCCTCAACCGCCCCGAACGCCTTAACGCCATGGCCCCGGAAATGGCCGATGAAATCGGGCTGGCGTTTTATGATCTTGGGGACGCGCGCGCGGTGCTGATTACGGGAGAGGGCAAGGGTTTTTGTTCGGGCGCGGATTTGTCTGCGCGCGGTGATAACAGCGTGGTGACGGGCAAGGGCGGTAGCCACAAGGCGCTGAACAATCACTATAACCCCGCGATCAGCCATCTGATCCGCGCGAGCGTGCCGGTGATCTGCGCTGTGAACGGCCCGGCGGCTGGTGTCGGCTGTTCGCTGGCGTTGGCGGCGGATTTTACCATCGCCGCGAAGAGCGCCTATTTCCTCCAAGCCTTCGTCAATATCGGTCTTGTCCCCGATGGCGGATCGACCTGGCTGCTCACCCGCGCCATCGGCCGCGCCCGCGCCACCCGCATGATGATGCTGGGCGAGAAAATCGGGGCGGAACAGGCCGAGGAATGGGGCCTGATCTACAAATGCGTCGATGATGCCGACCTGATGACCGATGCCCGCGCGCTCGCGACCAAACTGGCGAACGGCCCGACGATTGCCTACGCCCAGATGAAACGCAACATCGCAGTCGCGCTCGACACCAACCTGCAAATGGTGCTGTTAGCCGAGGCAGAAGCGCAGCGCGTTGCTGGCGGCACAGCCGATGCAACGGAAGGCGGGATGTCGTTCCTCCAGAAACGCAAACCGGAATTCAAGGGGGAGTAGGCCTCCCCCACTTCGTCACCCTGAACTTGTTTCAGGGTCCATTTTGCCCCACCAGCCTTGGCCGGATGCCGCGCCATGGATGCTGAAACAAGTTCAGCATGACGGGATTGTATAGACATGACCCAAAAACTCACCCTCGCTGACTGGAAAGCCCTCGCCGATAAAGAGGTGAAAGGCCGCGACCTTACGTGGCAAACGCCCGAAGGTTTCGGCATAAAACCGCTCTACACAGCGGAGGATCATGCCGGGTTCGACCCCGGCCTGCCCGGCTTCGCGCCCTTCACGCGCGGGGTGAAAGCCTCGATGTATGCGGGCCGTCCGTGGACGATCCGGCAATATGCGGGCTTTTCCACCGCCGAGGAATCCAACGCCTTCTACCGCCGCAATCTGGCGATGGGGCAAAAGGGCCTTTCGGTGGCCTTCGACCTTGCCACCCACCGTGGGTATGACAGCGATCACCCGCGCGTGGTCGGCGATGTCGGTAAGGCGGGGGTGGCGATTGATACGGTCGCGGATATGCAGATTCTGTTCGACCAGATCCCGCTCGATGCGATGAGCGTCAGCATGACCATGAACGGCGCGGTGATCCCGGTGCTGGCGTTCTTCATCGTCGCAGCCGAACGTCAGGGTGTGGCGCAGGATAAGCTTGAGGGCACGATCCAGAACGACATTCTTAAGGAATTCATGGTCCGCAACACCTATATCTACCCGCCCGAACCTTCGATGCGGATCATTGCGGACATCATCGCCTATACCTCGACCAACATGCCAAAATTCAATTCGATTTCGATTTCGGGCTACCATATGCACGAAGCCGGGGCGACGGCGGTGCAGGAACTCGCCTTCACCATCGCTGATGGCAAGGAATATGCGCAAAAGGCGATGGCGGCGGGGCTGGATATTGATGCCTTCGCGGGCCGCCTCAGCTTCTTCTTCGGCATCGGCATGAACTTCTTCATGGAAATCGCCAAACTGCGCGCCGCGCGCACGCTGTGGTATCGCGTTATGGACGGGTTGGGGGCGAAGGACGAACGTAGCAAGATGCTGCGCACTCACTGCCAGACTAGCGGCGTCAGCTTGCAGGAGCAGGACCCCTACAACAACGTCATCCGCACCACGGTGGAGGCAATGGCGGCGGTGCTGGGCGGCACGCAGTCGCTCCACACCAATGCGCTCGATGAAGCCATCGCGCTCCCCACCGATTTCAGCGCCCGGATCGCGCGCAACACCCAGCTGGTGCTGCAAGAGGAAAGCGGCATCTGCAATGTGGTCGATCCGCTCGGCGGCTCGCACTATATCGAGGCGCTGACCGCGACGCTGGTGGCAGAGGCCGAGGCGATGATGGCCGATGTGGACGCCGCAGGCGGCATGACCGCCTATGTCGCGACTGGCGCGCCCAAGGCCGCGATTGAACGCGCGGCGGCGGAAAAGCAGACCCGCGTGGACAAGGGCGAGACGGTGATCGTCGGGGTCAACAAATATCGCAAAGACAGCGAAGACCCGATGGAGACGCTGGAGGTCGATAACCAGAAGGTGCGCACCGGCCAGATTGCGCGGCTCGCCAAGGTGCGCGAAGGGCGCGACGAGGCGGCGTGCAGGGCGGCCTTGGCGGCGCTGACGGCGGGCTGCGCTGCGGGCGAGAACGTGCTGGCCCTCGCCGTCGAAGCCGCCCGCCACGATGCCACTTTGGGCGAGATTTCCTCGGCGATGGAAGAGGTGTTCGGCCGCCACGATGCCACGCCTGCGCCGGTCAGCGGCGTTTACAAGAGCGCCTACGAATTCGACCGCCGATGGGCGCAAGTGACGGACGGCGTCGAAGCCGTGGGCCGCCGCTTGGGCCGCGCGCCGCGCATCATGATCGCCAAGATGGGCCAGGACGGGCACGACCGCGGTGCGAATGTGATCGCGTCGGCGTTTTCCGACATGGGCTTCGATGTGATCAGCGGCCCGCTGTTCCAGACGCCTGAAGAAAGCGCCGCTATGGCGCTGGAGAAGGACGTCGACGTGGTCGGCGCGTCTTCGCTGGCGGCAGGCCACAAGACCCTGATCCCCGAACTGATCCGGCTCCTGCGCGAAGCCGGGCGCGGCGACATTAAGGTGACGGCAGGCGGCGTGATCCCGCCACAGGACTACGATTATTTGCGCGAGGCGGGGGTGCAGGGGATCTACGGCCCCGGCAGCAACGTGGTCGAATGCGCGGCGGATATTCTGGTGCTGCTCGGCCACAACATGCCGCCGCCCGGAGACTTGGGGGGCGAGGGGCTGGACGATGCAGCGGAGTAGGGTCGTTCTACTCCCTCGTCATTGCGAGCGAAGCGAAGCAATCCAGCTTCTGACGTCGCGCCGCGAGGATACGGCGGTATCTGGATTGCCGCGTCGCCTGCGGCTCCTCGCAACGACGAAGGAGGTAGTGGAGTGATGGGTCGTTTCGTTCGTTTGGTCTCGATTGGTTTTGCAATCTTTTCAGTCCTGTTCTGGTTGACCGTGCAGGGGATTATTGGAATCCAGCAGCAGATCACGGGAAACGTCGAGCCATCAAAATGGGGAATTTGGCTGTCCGGCTCGCTGCCGGCAATTATCTACGCGGTGATATGCGTCTTCGTGTTTCATTGGTTTGCGCGGAAAATCATCAAGAAGGTCGGTGAAGCATCAAATGACTGAAATCCGCACCACCTGGACCCGCGCCGAAATCGCGGCCCTCTTCGACCTGCCCTTCACCGAGTTGCTGTTTCAGGCCGCCACCATACACCGCGCGCACCACCCCGCCACCGAGGTCCAGCTGTGCACCCTGCTCAGCATCAAGACCGGCGGGTGTCCTGAGGACTGCGGCTATTGCTCGCAATCGGTGAAGGCGGACTCCGGCGTCGAAGCCACCAAGCTGATGGACGTGCAGGCCGTGCTGCAGCGTGCGGCGCAGGCGAAGGATGCGGGCTCGCAGCGCTTCTGCATGGGCGCGGCGTGGCGCAATCCCAAGGACCGCGACATGCCCGCGATCGTGGAGATCGTGAAGGGCGTAGCCGACATGGGGCTCGAGACCTGCATGACGCTGGGGATGCTCGAACCGCATCAGGCCGAAATGCTCGCCGAGGCGGGGCTCGATTACTACAATCACAACATCGACAGCAGCCCCGAATATTACGAGCGCGTGATTTCCACCCGCGATTTCCAGTGCCGATTGGATACGCTCGATCACGTGCGCAAGGCGGGGATCAATGTCTGCTCCGGCGGGATCGTCGGCATGGGTGAGACGCGCGAGGATCGGGTGGGTTTCATCCACACGCTTGCCACCCTGCCGCAGCATCCCGAAAGCGTGCCGGTCAACGCGCTGGTGCCGGTGAAGGGCACGGTGCTGGGCGATATGTTAGCGGACACCCCGCTCGCCAAAATCGACGATATCGAGTTCGTCCGCACGGTCGCCGTCGCGCGGATCACCATGCCGCGTTCGATGGTGCGGCTGTCGGCGGGGCGCGAATCGATGTCCGAGGCGACTCAGGCGCTGTGCTTCCTTGCAGGCGCGAATTCGATCTTCACCGGCGACAAGCTGCTGACCGCACCCAATGCGGGTGACGACAGCGATGGCGCGCTGTTTGCCAAACTGGGGCTGACCGCGCTCAAGGGTGAGGAACCTGCACGGGCATGCAAGGCGGCGGTGGTGGGGGCGTGAACCCGCGCCCATCCGTCGCCCCGGACTTGATCCGGGGTCCCGCTTCCTTCGGGCACGTGGGGACAAAGATAGCGGGATGCCGGATCAAGTCCGGCAAGACGGATTAGGGTGAGTTTGGGTTTCTCCGTCGATACCCTGCTCCCCAAGGCGCGCGGGGGTGGGCAGTTGCGCATGGGGCTGGTCAAGCTGGAGGAGCGCGATTGGCTCCAGCCTGCGCCTGACCTTGCGGCGCGGGCAGAAGGCTTTGCGCAATGGCCGCAGGGCGTGCAACTCACCCCCGAGGCTCACGCGCCGGGCCGCGAGCTGGCGGCGATGCTCGGCACCCAAGGCGCGCTGCCCGAAGCTGCGCTCGCCACCCACGAAGACCTGTGCCTGCTCACCAAGCGCCAAGGCGAGGAGGTGTATCGCCTGATCGGTGCGGCGGTCGCATGGCCATCGGACTGGCACCCGGCGGACAAAATCGGCCTGCCCCTGCGCGCGCTCCATGCGCCCATCGCGGGCTATGAGGAGCAACTCGCCACCGGGGTCGACCGCTTCATGGCAACCCTGCGCCCCGGCCCGATCTATGCCCGCTGCAACTGGTTCATCGCCGCGACGGGAGAACGCCGCTGGCTGCCCGACCGCCCGCCGCAAGAGGCCTTCGCCCATGTCACGCCCGAGAACGCTGGCGAAACCCTGTTTGTCCGCTCCGAACGCCAGACGCTGCGGCGGCTGCCGCAGACGGGCGCGATCCTGTTCGGCATCGGCATTTACGTTGAGCCGCTCGGCAACCTCTCCCCCGCCAATATCGCCATGCTTGGGAAGGCGGTGCAAACCCTCGTCAGCGGGGAGGGTGACAGGCGCGGCGCGCCCGCCTACGCTGATAGCCTGATCGGTTTTGCCCAAAGGAACGCGCCATGATCGCCGCGCTGCTACTCCCGCTGTTCGCGCAAGCCGCTGAAGCCCCCGTGCCCGGTTGGAGCTGCGATGATCCGATCATGCAGCAGGAAATGAACTGGTGCGCCGCGCGCGATTTCGAAGTCGCGGATGAACGCCTCAATGCGCAGTGGCCGATCACCGCCGCCGCAATGAAGGCCCGCGATGCCGCATTTGTGGCCCACGGTGCGGGTGAACGCGACACCCGCGAAGGCTATTTCGAAAGCCTGCTCGAATCCCAGCGCGGCTGGCTGCGCTACCGCGACGCGCATTGCCGGGTTGAGGGGTACTATGCACGCGGCGGCAGCCTGGAACCATTGCTGATATCCACCTGCAAGGCGCGGCTCACCCGGATGCGCACCGATCAATTGCGCGAACTGGTCGAAACCGAGGGTTGAAGCCTCAAATCCGCTAGCTTGCAGGCTGCGCCATCAGGCGGCATAGCCCGGTGACAAGATAACGCGTTTGTACGAGAGGTTCCGCCGTGTTTTCGAAAATCCTGATTGCCAACCGTGGCGAGATCGCCTGCCGGGTCATTACCACCGCCCGGAAAATGGGGATCAAGACCGTCGCGGTCTATTCCGATGCCGATGCCCGCGCGCCGTTTGTGGCTATGGCTGACGAGGCGGTGCATATCGGGCCTTCGCCTGCTGCTGAATCGTATCTGATCGCGGAACGGATCATCGCCGCAGCCAAGCAGACCGGGGCCGAGGCCGTGCATCCCGGCTATGGCTTCCTGTCCGAACGCACATCTTTCGCTGAGGCGCTGGCGAAGGAAGGCATCGCCTTCATCGGCCCTCCCGTGGGCGCAATCGCCGCGATGGGCGACAAGATCGAAAGCAAGAAACTGGCGATGCAGGCGGGCGTCAATGTCGTCCCCGGCTTTGTCGGCGAGATTGACGATACCGAGCACGCGGTGCGGATTTCGGACGAGATCGGCTATCCGGTGATGATGAAGGCCAGCGCCGGCGGCGGGGGCAAGGGAATGCGGCTCGCCTATTCCGAGGCCGACGTGCGCGAAGGCTTTGAAAGCGTGAAGCGCGAAGGCCTTAATTCCTTCGGCGATGACCGCGTGTTCATCGAGAAATTCATCCTCAACCCGCGCCACATCGAAATCCAGATTCTGGGCGATCAGCACGGCAATATCCTTTACCTGAACGAGCGCGAATGCTCGATCCAGCGCCGCCACCAGAAGGTGGTTGAAGAAGCCCCGTCGCCGTTTGTCACGCCAAAAATGCGCAAGGCGATGGGCGAGCAATGCGTCGCCTTGGCACGCGCGGTGGGGTATTATTCGGCGGGCACGGTCGAACTGATCGTCAGCGGCGCCGACCCGAGCGGGGAGAGTTTCTACTTCCTCGAAATGAACACGCGTTTGCAGGTCGAACACCCTGTGACCGAAGCAATCACCGGGATTGATCTGGTCGAACAGATGATCCGCGTCGCTTACGGCGAAAAGCTCAGCATGACGCAGGATGATATCGGGATTGACGGCTGGGCGATTGAAAACCGCGTCTATGCCGAAGACCCCTATCGCGGGTTCCTGCCCTCGACCGGGCGGCTGGTGCACTATTCGCCGCCGCTGCCCGGATGGAGCGAAGATGAAACCGTCGCAGGCAAGGCGCGGCGCGGGGTGGCGCGCGGCAATGGCTCGGTGCGAGTTGACGACGGCGTATACGAAGGCGGCGAGGTGTCGATGTTCTACGACCCGATGATCGCCAAGCTGATTACATGGGCACCCACCCGCGACGAAGCAGCCGATTTGCAGATCGAGGCGCTCGACAATTTCCGCATCAAGGGGCTGGGGCACAATGTCGATTTTTTGAGCGCGATCATGCAGCACCCGCGCTTTCGTGCGGGCGAGTTGACGACGGGCTTCATCGCCGAGGAATATCCTGATGGCTTCCACGGGGCCGCGACTTCGCAGGATTTCCGCCGCATCCTCGCCGCCGTGTGTGCGGGTAACGAATTCAGCCTGCAGGCGCGCGCGCGGCACATTTCGGGCCAGCTTGACGGGCCGTTGCCGGTCTCCGGCGAATGGTTGGTGAAGCTGGGAGATGAGCGGTTCGAGGTGGTTCTGGGCGATGGCCATGCCATGGTTGACGGGGTGCGGGTGGACGGCACCTGCGACTGGTTGCCCGGCATGGTGGAAGCGACTGCCACCGGCAAGGTGGGGGATGGCGATGAAGTCCGCTTTGGCCTGATCGTCGATCGGATCGGCAACCGCTGGAAGGTCACGACGCGCGGCGCGGCGCATACTGCACTGGTGCTGCCGCTGCGGCTGGCGCGGCACGAATCGCTGATGATCGAAAAGGTGCCGCCCGATCTGTCGCGCTTCCTGATCTGCCCGATGCCGGGGATGCTGGTGAAGCTGCACGTGGCGGCAGGCGAAACGGTGCAGCCGGGTCAGCCGCTCGCTACGGTCGAAGCGATGAAGATGGAAAACATCCTGCGCGCCGAAAAGGAAGGCGTGATAGCGAAGATCAACGCAGCAGAAGGCGAAAGCCTAGCGGTCGACGCGGTGATTCTGGAGTTGGAGTAGCACCAGCTTCCTGCGGGCGGGGGCGAGTGAATCCGCAGCCGTTGATTGCGCATATTCGCGGGCTTGTTGCAACCAAGGCTCCCCCGCATCGCCTGCATGATGGTAATAGCGGGGCAACCCCGCATCTTGCATCAATAGGAGGCTAAGGCCTGATGGCTGGAATTGACACAGAGGCGATGTTTCACCCGCTCGGCATGGCGGTGCTGACCATTTCGGATAGCCGCAGTCTGGCAACCGATACCTCGGGCGCGCTGCTGTGCGATCGCTTGCAGGCTGCGGGGCACCGGCTGATCGACCGCGCGATTGTGAGGGATGAGATCGCTGATATCCGCGCGCAGTTGCAAGATTGGCTCTCGCGTCCGCAGATCGAAATTATCCTCACCACCGGCGGCACCGGCTTTTCTCCGCGCGACAACACCCCCGAAGCGGTCAAGCCGTTGCTGCGCCGCGAGATGGACGGATTTTCCGTCGCGTTCCACAACAAGAGCCTGACCAGCGTGGGCGTCGCCACCATGCAATCACGCGCCTTTGCCGGGCAGGCGGGCGATGCCTTTATCTTCTGCGTGCCGGGATCGACGGGGGCGTGCCGCGATGCGTGGGATGGATTGCTCGAACTGGAATTCGACAGTCGCCACAAGCCGTGCTCGATTGCGGGGGCATTGCCGCGCCTCAGGGTCGTTTGCGCGTGATCAGCGTTGATGAAGCACTGGCCCTGCTCGAAGGTGCGGTCACGCCGCTCGCAAGCGTGGAAATGCCGCTGGCCGAGGGGGCGGGCCGCGTGCTCGCCGCGCCGCTGATCGCCCGCAGCACCTACCCGCGCACCGCGACGGCCGCGATGGATGGTTATGCGGTCACGGATGCGGCCACGCGCCCCGGTGCGGTTCTGCGCGTCATCGGGGAGGCACGCGCGGGGGCGAGCTTCGCCAAGCCTGTCAGGCCGGGTGAGGCTGTGCGCATCTTTACCGGCGCGCCGATGCCAGCGGGCACCGATCGCTGCATCATGCAGGAATACGCCAGCCGCGAAGGCGATGACGTGTGCTTTGCCGATGGCTATGGCCCCGGCGGGCACGTGCGCGCGGCCGGAAGCGACATTTGCGAAGGCGATATCCTGTTACCAGCGGGCACCCGCCTTACCCCGCGCGCGATGATTGCTGCGGCGGCTGCCGACCGGGCGAGCGTCACCGTTGCCGCACGGCCCAGCGTGGCAATCATCGGCACCGGTGATGAATTGGCACCGCCGGGCATGGCGCATCTGCGGGCCGATGCCATTCCCGAAAGTGTGACCTTCGGCGTGGCTGCCATGGCGGAACGGGCAGGGGGCAGGGTGGTCGCCCGGATGATCGGGCAGGACAGTCTGCCAGCGCTTGAACAACTGGCCGGGGAGATGTTGCAACAGGCCGATGTGGTGATTGTCACCGGCGGCGCTTCGGTGGGCGAGCGCGATTTTGCCAAGCCGATGTTCGAAGCGCACGGATTGGAAGTGCTGTTTTCCAAGGTCGCCCTGAAGCCGGGCAAGCCGGTGTGGCTGGGGCGGGCAAAGGGCAAATGGGTGCTGGGCCTGCCCGGCAATCCGACCTCGGCAATGGTTACAGCGCGCCTGTTTCTGGTGCCGCTGCTGGCGGGTTTGCAGGGGCAATGCTTGCGCGAAACCTTGGCTTGGCGGACAATTCCGCTGGCGGCCAGTATCACCGCCACCGGCGATCGTGAGACTTTCCTTCGTGCGCGCTGGGGCGAGGCGGGGCTGGAACCGATCACCAATCAGGATAGCGGCGCGCAGGCGGCGCTGGCGCGGGCCGACTGGCTAATCCGCCGTCCGCCCGGCTCCCCCGCAGCGGAAGCGGGCGATCCGGTAATGGCGCTCGATTTCTGAAACATATTGCGACCGCGTCCATACGTCGCACGCTCGCGGTCGCCCCGGCAGCGATCACCGCGGCCTGTTTCCGCGAAGGCGAGCGAACCTTCAGCCTCGACACGGTCGAGAAACTCATCGATCCCTGCCGCCATCCAGAAACAGGCGATGCGCGGCGCAACCCGCGTGCGAAGCCAGCGATCATGCGGTAAGCCCGCGTAACACCAGCGCGCCGAGATGTTGACACATCACGCGCTGGACATGCTCGAATGCCGCACGGACTTAACGAAGGGTCGATGAGTCAGGCGCATCGAACCTTGGGGTTAATCTGCATCCCTGCATTTTGGCGGGCCGCCTTTGCTCGCGGACACTTCGATCAGGTCTTCGAGAAACAGGCTGGAAAGCGCATGGCGGGATGAGACCCCCGCCTTGGCGTAGATTGACGTCAACTGCGCCCTTACTGTCCCTTCGGCAACTTGCCGCAGTTCGGCGATTTCGGTTGTCTCGAAGCCTTTGAGCGCAAACAGAGCGACTTCGGTTTCGGCTTCGCTCAGACGCCATGCGTAAAACCGGCTGGCCATGATCTCGGCGACTGCGCCGCGCGCAACCTGCAGGGCCTGTTCGTTGCGCTGTGCGATCTCGATCATCCGCCGGGTTTGCCACGCCCCCAATGCCACCCCGGCCAATAAGGCCAGCGCGATCAGCACTTCGGCAAGGATGTGCAGACCCCATTCTTCCGACGCGATATCAACCGCTGCGTCGGCAATGAAGAACACAGCCGCAATCGCCTGAACCACCACGATCGCGCCAACCACCGCGATCCGGTGGTCGCCGCGTTGCGGGGTTGGTTTGAGGGTGCTGGTCACTTTCCTCCTGGCAGCATCGCGGTGAGCGTGCGCTTGCCACTGCGCACGGTTTCGAAGGCCACGCCGCCAATATGCAGCGCAATGAGCAGATAGAGAAGGTTGACGGCAACTTCATGCACTTCTTCGAACAATTCTGTGGCCGCGCTTTCCTCGCCTTTGCTGCTGTCGGCGGCTTCGCGGTATTCATCCGAAACGAAATCGGCAGGGCTGACTGATGCGTCGATGGCAGGCGGCGCTCCGGCCATGCCGATACCGCTGGCGATAATCACCGCAAGGCAGGCCCACAGCGCATAGGCCATCAACGCCCCCAACGGGTTATGCGATTTGTGGATTTCGTGGCGGCCCGCCCTGATGTCACCAATATGCTCAAATGCCTTGGCCGGGTTGGGCGTGAACGAACTGAACCGCGCGGCGTATGGGCCGATAAAGCCCCATAAGATGCGCAGGCCCAGCAACGCCGCCAGAATATAGCCGGCATAGATATGCGCGATCGAACCTTCGCCAACGATCAGCGCATTGACCACCACCACCGCAGCCACGCCCCAGTGGGTGATTTTTACCAGCGGATCCCAGCGGCGGGTCGGGGTGTGTACGGTCATCACAGGTTCCTTTGCAGTCGGTTGCAAAGGAAACCTGAACGCTACCCGCGCCCGCTTCCATTGGAGCGGCGCTTAGATGGTGCCAATAAGCAGGTGCTTATGCCGCCAGAGCGATCAGTCAAACCCCACAAACCGCGCGGCTTCGTCAACGCTTTTGCGCAAGGACACGACGGCGTTGGCGGGGAAATCCGGGTCGGGCCAGCCCATTGCGACGGCTTTCATGATTACCTGATCGTCGGGGATGCCCGCGTGTTCGCGCACGACCGGGCTTTGCATGATGCCCTGGCTGTTGATCACGCAGCCCAGACCCCGGCTCCACGCCGCGTTGACCAGCGCGGTTGTTACCGCGCCGCAATCAAACGCGGTATCATCGCTGCCGGACAATTCGCGGTCGTAGGTGACGATCACGCAGACCGGCGCGTCGAACTGGCGGAAGCCGCGCAGCACCCAGTCCTGCCGGGCGGGTTTATCATCGCGTTCAATCCCCATTGCGCCGAACAATTGCTTGGCAACCTCAACCTGCCGGTCGCGGTGGACGCCTGCGAATGGCTCCCCCCGGCGAAATTCGCGGCTGTCGGGCTCGCCCGCCAAAATCCGTTCGGTATTGCCGCGCCGGATGCGGCCCAATGGCTCGCCGGTGATGACATGGAAATGCCACGGCTGGGTGTTCATTGACGATGGCGAGCGCATCGCGAGGGCAAGCACTTCCTCGATCAGCGCGCGCGGCACCGGCTTGTCGAGATAGCCGCGAATGCTGCGGCGGCCGAGAACGACCTCGGCGTAAGTCTGATCTGGCGTCCCGCTCACTATATTCTCCCGAATCTGATCGGGAGAGTGCCTAGCCCAGCCGCGCGGCGCGTCAAAGGACGTTACGGCACGGCGCGGGCGGGATTACGCCGCCTCGGCCAGTTCCAGCTCCAGCCTGTCCCAGATTTCCACCAGCGCGCTCGTCAACTCGTCCATCATCGGCTCGCTGTGATGCGGCCCGGGTGTGAAGCGCAGGCGTTCGGTGCCGCGCGGCACGGTGGGGAAGTTGATCGGCTGCACATAGACGCCGTATTCGGCCAGCAGGATATCGCTGATCTTTTTGGCGCGCACCGGATCGCCCACCATCAGCGGGACGATATGGGTGACAGAATCCATCACCGGCAGGCCAGCCTCGGCGAATTTCAGCTTGAGCATCGCGGCGGCGCGCATCTGCGCGTTGCGCTCGACGTTGCTCTCTTTCAGGTGCCGCACCGATGCCAGCACGCCCGCCACCAGCACAGGCGATAGCGAGGTGGTGAAGATGAAGCCCGGCGCATAGGAGCGGATGCAGTCGATCACCTTGGTGCTCGCCGCGATATAGCCGCCCATCACCCCGAACGCCTTGCCCAGCGTGCCTTCGATAATGTCGATCCGGTGCGCGGCGTTATCACGTTCGGAAATCCCGCCGCCGCGCGGCCCATACATCCCGACCGCGTGAACTTCATCGATATAGGTGAGCGCGTTGTATTTATCCGCCAGATCGCAGATCGCGTGGATCGGGGCGACATCGCCATCCATCGAATAAACGCTTTCAAACGCGATCAGTTTGGGCGTGTCAGGGTCTTCGGCGGCGAGCAGCATTTCCAGATGCGTGACATCATTGTGCCGGAATACCCGTTTCTCGCAGCCCGAATTGCGGATCCCTGCGATCATGCTGGCGTGGTTCAGCTCGTCCGAGAAAATCACGCAGCCCGGCAGCAACCGCGCCAGCGTGGACAGCGTCGCATCGTTCGAGACATAGCCCGAGGTGAAAAGCAGCGCGCCGTCCTTGCCGTGCAGGTCGGCCAGTTCGCGTTCCAGCTCGATATGCAGATGGGTGTTGCCGCCGATATTGCGGGTGCCGCCCGACCCTGCGCCAACATCGTGCAGCGCGGTTTCCATCGCGGCGATCACCTTTTCGTGCTGGCCCATGCACAGATAGTCGTTGGAACACCACACCGTGATCGGTTTCGGCCCGTTGTGCCCGTGGAAACAGCGCGCGTTGGGATAGGCGCCCTTGTTCCGCATGATGTCGATAAAGACCCGGTAGCGGCCTTCTTCGTGCAAGCGGTCAATCGCCTGGTCGAAAATCTGATCGTAATTCACACGCGGCTCTTTGTGTTGCGGGCGGTGCGGATGGATGATCCGTCCCGCCCATTGTTCCGAACGTTTGCGTTCATAACCCACAAGTGGAGTAAATGTTTCGCGGGTTTTTAGGTCAGGGTAATCGGTTTTGCCACCACGATCTTTGCGAGCGTTTCGCAAGGGAATCGGCGGTGTTCAGAACGCCTCCGCAGCGCCGAACCCGCGTGCCGTGAGCGCGGCCTCCAGCCCGGCTGCGCCTGAGAGCGGCCCGGTGGTGATAAAGCGATTGGGGCCGCTCGCGGCGAAATCCTGTCCTTTAAGCAGGTCTGCGATGCGCCGCGCGATGCCCTGCGCGCCGTCAACCTGTGCCACTTGGTCGCCAAACGCGGCAGCGAGTTCATCGGCCAGTAGCGGAAAGTGCGTGCAGGCGAGCACCAACGTATCGATCCTATCGCCGCCGGGCATCGCCGCAAGCCGCGCGCGAATGTCCGCGATCAATGCCGGATCGACACCGTGCCCGCGCAGTTTCGCTTCAGCCGCAGCGACCAGGCCGGGGGCGGCGATGCGCAGCAACCGCGTGCCATTGCCAAACCGTGCCTCCAGATCATCGACATAGGCCTGGCGGATGGTCGCGTCAGTGCCGATCAGGCCGATGGTGCCGGTTTTGGTGAGCGCAGCGGCGGGCTTGATCGCGGGCACCGTGCCCACCACCGGAATCTCCAGCACATCGCGCACCATGCCCAGCGCGATGGTGCTGGCGGTGTTGCAGGCAATACAGGCGAGGCGCGGCTGGTATCGTTCCGCCATCCGCCCCAGCAGGCCAGAAACCCGCGCGGCAATCTGCGCCTCGGTCTTGGTGCCATAGGGCAGGCCGGCCAGATCAGCGGCGTAAATCACCGGGGCGTGGGGCAGGACTTTGCGCAAGGCATCATAAACCGACAGTCCGCCAACACCGGAATCGAACAGCAGGATGGGGGAGGATGGCACGAAAATCCTTATTACCGTTCACCCTGAGCTTGTCGAAGGGTCGTTCTTGCTACTATCGCAGCATTAGAAGAAAATACGATGCTTCGACAAGCTCGGCATGAGCGGGATGAGGACTTATGGAATTGTTTTTCGCCGCTTTGCTGGGCTTTGCGCTTGGCTCCGTCCCGTTTGGCCTGATCCTGACCCGCGCAGCGGGGCTTGGCGATGTGCGCAATATCGGCAGCGGCAGCATCGGCGCGACCAATGTGCTGCGCACCGGGAACAAGGGGCTGGCAGCGGCAACCGTGCTGCTGGACGCGGCCAAGGCGGCGGTGCCGGTGTTGGTGGCGGGGCATTTCTGGCCGGGGACGGAAGGTATCGCAGCTGTCGCGGCGGTGGCGGGGCATTGCTTCACCCCGTGGCTGGCGTTCAAGGGCGGCAAGGGGTTCGCCAGCGCGGCGGGCGCGTTGCTGGCGCTGGCGTGGCCCGCAATGCTGGCCTGCGCCGCGATCTGGGCCGCGACGCTGTATCTCAGCCGGATATCCTCGGTATCGTCGATGGTGACGGTGATTGCCGCGCCGGTTGCGGCGTGGGCACTGGGCTATCCGCAGGTCATCGTCCCGCTGCTGGCGATCGCCGCCATCGTGCTGGTGCAGCACCGCGCCAATATCGGACGGTTGATGCGCGGTGAGGAGCCGCGGGTGGGGAAGAAAACGCCGTGAATTCCCGCGAAGGCGGGAACCTCCTGCGACTTTGCGTGAACTCGAAGGAGGTCCCCGCCTGCGCGGGGAATCGCAGATGGTTGAATTGACCCAAACCGAAGCCTTTGCGCGGATTCGCCTGCTGCGTTCGCCCAATATCGGCCCGGTCAGCTATCGCCAATTGATCGCGCGGTTCGGCAAAGCGGCAGCGGCGCTGGATGCCTTGCCCGATCTCGCCAGCAGGGGGCGCGGGCCGTATCGCCCTGCACCTGCCGACAGCATCGAGCGTGAGGTGGCGGCGGTGCGCAAGGCGGGTGCGCGTTACCTGTTCCACGATCAGAGCGATTATCCTGCTTTGCTGGCCGAACTCGATTCTGCTCCGCCGATCCTCACCTGCCGGGGAAAGCTGGCACTCGCATCGCAGCCTTGCGTTGCGTTGGTCGGGGCGCGCAATGCCAGCGCGGCAGCGGTGAAGCTGGCGCGTGATTTTGGTGCGGCCTTGGCGGAGGCGGGGTTCACCGTCGTCTCCGGCCTCGCTCGCGGTATCGACGGCGCGGCGCACGAAGGCGCGCTGGGCCACCACACTCGCGCCACCATCGGGGTGATCGCCAGCGGGATCGACATCGCCTATCCGCCGCAGCACGAAGCCTTGCAGGAACGCATCGCGGCAGAGGCGCTGCTGATCGCCGAACAACCCCCCGGCACCGAGCCACGCGGGCGGCATTTCCCTTCGCGCAACCGCATCATCGCTGGCCTCGCATCCGGCACGCTGGTGATCGAGGCCGCGCCGCAATCGGGCAGCCTCATTACAGCGCGGCTGGCGGGTGAGGCGGGGCGTGAGGTGATGGCGATCCCCGGCTCCCCGCTCGATGCGCGCGCGCTGGGGTGCAACCAGTTGATCCGCGAAGGCGCAGTGCTGGTGCAGACGCCCGATGAGGTGGTGGAACTGCTCCAAAGCTTCACCGGCGCGCCGCGATCCCGCTTTCGGGTGAGTGAAGGCGCAGCGGATTTCGACTATGCCGAACTGGCTGAGGCCGCGTGGGATGCGGCCAGCACCGACGCCATCGCCGCGCTGCTTTCCAACGCGCCGGTCAGCGTTGACGAGCTGATCCGCCAATCGGGCAGCGGCGCGGCGGCGGTGCACATGGCGCTGCTCGAACTCGAACTGACGGGCGATCTGGCGCGCGAAGCGGGCGGGCTGGTGCGGCGGGCGGGGTAAGCTCCCTCTTGCACAACCCGCTTGACGCCGTATGAGGCCGCGCTCCACCCTCGCGCGTACACACGTAAGGGACACCTCGGCACTATCATGCAGCTTGTCATCGTTGAATCGCCCGCCAAGGCGAAGACTATCGAGAAATATCTGGGCAAGGACTTCAAGGTTCTCGCCTCCTACGGCCACGTCCGCGATCTGCCGCCCAAGGATGGCAGCGTAAATCCGGACGCCGATTTCGCGATGGAGTGGGAACTTTACCGCGACAAGCAGAGCCGGTTCAAGGAAATCGCCGATGCGGCCAAGGGCGCAAGCCGGCTTGTGCTGGCGACTGACCCTGATCGCGAGGGCGAGGCGATCAGCTGGCACGTTCTGGAGCTGCTGAAGAAGCGCAAAAGCGTGCCGTCGCTGGTTGACCGCGTCACCTTTAACGCGATCACCAAAACCGCCGTGACCGAAGCGATGGCGAAACCGCGCGAGCTCGATCAGCCGTTGATTGACGCTTATCTCGCCCGCCGCGCGCTCGATTACCTGTTCGGCTTTACCCTCTCGCCGGTGCTGTGGCGCAAGCTGCCCGGCGCGAAAAGCGCGGGCCGGGTGCAATCGGTCGCGCTGCGCCTGATCGTCGAGCGTGAGCGCGAGATCGAGGCATTTCGTGCGGATGAATACTGGAGCGTCGTTGCACGGATGATGCACGATGGCACCGAGTTTGATGCCCGCCTCGTCAAGTTCCGCGGAGAGAAGCTGGAGAAGCTGAGCCTCGGCGCATCCGGCATTGCCATGGAAGCTAAGGCCGCGGTTGAAGCAGGGCGCTTCACCGTCGAAGGCGTCGAAACCAAGCCGCTCAAACGCAATCCCGCGCCGCCGTTCACCACTTCGACGCTGCAACAGGAGGCTGCGCGCAAGCTGGGTTTCTCGGCGCAGCACACCATGCGGCTGGCGCAATCGCTGTATGAAGCGGGCGCGATCACCTATATGCGGACCGACGGCGTGCAGATGGATATGAGCGCGATTATGGCCGCGCGCGATGCCATCGCCGCGCGTTTCAGCGAAGATTACCGCCCCGAAAAGCCGCGTTTCTACAGCACCAAGGCAAAGAACGCGCAGGAAGCGCACGAGGCGATCCGCCCGACCGATTTCACCCGCGAACGCGCTGCGAGCGGTGACGAGGGCAAGCTGTATGACCTGATCTTCAAACGCGCGATGGCGAGCCAGATGGCGACCGCGCAGTTGGAACGCACCACCGTCACCTTCCGCGATGCGACCGGGCAGCACGAGTTGCGCGCCACCGGGCAGGTGGTGCGCTTCCCCGGCTTCCTTGCGGTTTATCAGGAAAGTTTCGACGATAGCGATGACGAGGACGGCAGCCTGCTTCCCGTGATGAAATCGGGCGATTGCCCGGCCAAGCGCGCCGTCGATGCGACCCAGCATTTCACCCAGCCGCCGCCGCGCTTTTCCGAAGCGTCGCTGGTCAAACGCCTCGAAGAACTCGGCATCGGGCGGCCATCGACCTATGCCTCGACCATCCAGACCCTGCGCGACCGGGCCTATGTGCGGATGGAGAAGAACCGCTTCTTCGCCGAAGAATCCGGCCGCTTGCTGACCGCCTTTCTCGAACGGTTCTTCCCCACCTATGTCGCCTATGATTTCACCGCCGGCATGGAGGATGAACTCGACATCGTTTCCGATGGGCGCGAGGATTACAAGGCGGTGCTCGCGCGGTTCTGGAAGGATTTCAAGCCCAAGGCCGACGAGGTGATGGAGAAGCTGCCCTCGGAAGTGACCGAGGCATTGGACGAATACCTCTCAGACTTCCTGTTCCCCCCGAGCGAAGACGGCAGCGACCCGCGCGCCTGCCCGCTTTGCGCCAGCGAAGGCCGCGCCAATGGCCGCCTGTCCTTGCGCGGTGGCAAGTTCGGCGCGTTTGTGGCCTGTGTGAACTACCCCGAATGCAAGTTTACCCGCCGCTTTGCTCAGCCGGGCGGCGAGGGCGCGGACGGCGCGGATGATGGCGTGATGGGCCAGCACCCCGAAACCGGCGAAGATATTCATCGCAAGACCGGACGCTTCGGCCCTTACGTTCAGATGGGTGAGGGCAAGGACGCCAAACGCGCCAGCATCCCCAAGGATCTCGACGATTTCGACCTCGATTGGGCAGTCAAACTGCTCGACCTGCCGCGCATTGTCGGCGCGCACCCTGACACCGGCAAGGAAATCGAAGCCAATATCGGGCGTTATGGCCCCTATCTCCGCCACGATGGCAAATACGGAAAGCTGACCAATACCCGCGAGGTGTTCGAAGTCGGTATGAACCGCGCGGTTGATCTGTTGGCACAGGCCGCCAACCGGGGCGCAGGCACCCGCGCTGCGTCCGAACCCATCGCCACACTTGGCGCGCATCCCACCAGCGGGGGCGAGATCAAGGTGATGCCGGGTCGCTATGGCCCCTATGTCACCGACGGCACCACCAACGCCACGATTCCCAAAGACACAAAGCCCGAAGATGTGACGATTGACGCCGCCATCGCCCTTATCGACGCGCGCATTGCCAAAGGCCCGCCAGCCAAAAAGGGCAGGAAAAAAGCCGCCCCGAAAAAGGCTGCCGCCAAAAAGCCCGCCGCGAAGAAAACGCCTGCAAAAAAGAAAGCCCCTGCCAAAAAGAAAGCGGCTCCGGCGACGGATTGATGCGGGCGCGGGCGGCCATCACTGCCTTTCGCGCCGCGTTGGTAAATCATAAAGCTTTGCGACCTATCACCGAGTCCCAGGACCAGGGACCGCACCGTGATAGAAATCGAAGTCCAGAACGAAACCCACCAGACGCAGGATCGCATCCGCTTTGCTGCGGTGCCGCGTATCGGTGAGGGCATCCGCCTGCGCGCGCCCGACGGAATGTGGGCGAGCTACGATGTGCTCGACGTGTGGTATCAGAAGGCCGAGTTCGGCGATGTGTGGATGCCTTACCTGCATATCCGCATGACCCCGGGCGAGGGTGTCGGCACGCTCGACGAAGAAGATCCCTACTCCGATGATTTCGCCGCGCGTGGCCATGAAGCCGGGTTCGCGACGCTGGGCGGGGGGCGATGAACGTGCAAAATCTGATCAAGCGCAATTCCGGCCCCAACCGCCGCACCGGCATCGAAGGCAAGACGCTGGCTGAAAAGCTGGCACAGGGCGAGGCCGCGCGGGAAGCCGCCCCGGTCGCCGCGCAGCATGACGAAATGCAATCCCGCGCACCCACCGCGCCGATGGCGGGCGCTGACGACACCGATTCAATCGTCGCTGCGGCCAAGGCGATGCGCGATCGCTATGCGGGCTCCGCCGCGCCAGCCGCAACGGCCAAAACCTGTCTGATCGTCGATGACAGCCGCGTGATTCGCAAGGTTTCCTCCAAAATCGCGCTTAGCCTCGGCTATGTTCCGATCGAGGCGGAAAACGGCGAAGAAGCATTGGCGCGCTGCAAGAAATCGATGCCCGATCTGGTGCTGACCGATTGGAACATGCCGGAAATGGACGGGATCGAGTTCGTGGAGAAACTCCGCGCCATCCCCACGCCCAAGGAACCGGTGGTGGTGTTCTGCACATCGAACGGCGAGGCCAAGGACATTCATGATGGCATCGCCGCAGGGGCCGACGATTACATCGTCAAGCCGTTCGACGAGGCCGCGCTGAAGGCCAAGCTTGAAAAGCTGGCGCGGGGGTAACTCATCACCATTCGTCACCCCGGCGCAGGCCGGGGCCCAGTGCGGAAAACAGCCGACCTATCTAGCTGCGCCGGGATAACGAACCATCGCCATTGCGAAGACACCGGGCTTGATCCGGGGGACGCGGCAATCCGTGAACTCCCATCAATGCCGCATCGGGGTTAGCGGTTTCCAACAATCGGCAAGCCGCGACATTTGTAATTTTGAACAATAAAATGCAGGCTGGGCTTAGGAGAAAACCAATGACCACCACCCAAGTCCACGTCCGCAAATCCGCGCTGAGCGACGCCGTGTTAGCCGAACTGCCCTTCGCACCCCTTGCTGAAGGCGCGGTTCGGCTGGCGGTCGAAAGTTTCTCGGTCACCGCCAACAACATCACCTATGCCGTGGTGGGTGACGGGTTCAAATACTGGGATTTCTTCCCCGCACCCGATGGGTTCGGCATTGTTCCGATGTGGGGCCATGCGCGGGTGATCGAAAGCCGCCATCCCGATTTTACGCTGGGTGAGCGGGTCTATGGCTACCTGCCGATGGCCAGCCACCTTGATGTATTGCCGGGCAGGGTGAGCGCGGGCGGCTTTCTCGACACAACCGATTATCGCCAGCCGATGAGCCCGGTTTACAACAGCTATACGCGGCTTGCGGCTGATCCCGAACATGATCCGGCGCACGAAGGCGAGCGCATGATCTTTGGCCCGTTGTTCCGTACCGGGTTCCTGATCGAATATTTCCTGCGGGCGCAAGGGTGGTTCGGGGCGCAGCAGTTGCTCGTTACCAGCGCGTCGTCCAAAACCGCGATGGGGCTGGCTAGCGTGGCGCGGCAATTATCGCCGGGGGTGCGGCGCATCGGGCTGACATCGAACGGCAATGTTGCATTTGTCGCGGCGAGCGGGCTTTACGATCAGGTGGTCGCCTATGATGACCTTGAAAGCCTGCCGCGTGCATCCACGGTCAGCGTTGATTTTGCCGGCAATGCCGATCTGCTGGCGCGGTTGCACCGACACTTTGGCGAAAACCTCGCCCATTCCGCGCTGGTCGGCGCGACCCATGTTGAGGCCCGATCCACTCTGGGCGGCGGCGCGCCGTTACCGGGGCCAAAGCCCGCGCTGTTTTTCGCGCCCGATCACGCGGTTGCCTTTTTCAAGGCGCACGGGGCCGAGGAAGGTGGCAAGTTGGTCGCATCGGCGTGGCGCGAATTTCTTGCGGCAGCGGACGGTAGCATCGCGATTGAGCGCCACAAGGGCCTCGAAGCGGCGCGCGCGGTGTTCCTCGAAATGCTGGCGGGCAAGGTCGACCCGGCCAAGGGGATCGTGATCGAGCCTTAGATTAGCGGCGGATCACTCCGCCGCTTCGGCCAGTTCCACCTGCTGCGGCCCACGGATCAACCCGCCGGGGGTCGCGCCCGTCCACGCACCATCGCGGAACGTCACCATGCCGTTCTTGATGGTGCAGACATAGCCATCGGCCTTTTGCAGCAGCCGCTTTCCGCCAGCGGGCAGATCAAATGCCAGCCACGGCTTGCCGAGCTTCAACCGATCCATGTCGATCACGTTGAGATCGGCAAGATAGCCCGGCGCGATGACCCCGCGATCCTCCAGCCCGTAAAGCAGCGCCGTATCGCGGCATTGGCGCTTGATTGCCTGTTCCAGACCGATCCTTGCCCCCCGCTTGCGGCTTTTCACCCAATGTTCGAGCATGAAGGTGGGCGAGGCCGCATCGCAGATCGTCCCGCAATGCGCGCCGCCATCGGACAGCGAATTGACCGTGTCATCGGCGTGCTGGAGGGGCACAAGAAAATCGAGATTGCCATCGGCGTAGTTCAGGATTGGCAGGTAAATGAAGCCCTTGCCGTCATCACGACACAACAGGTCATAGGCATATTCCTGCGGATCAACCCCGGCGGCAGCGGCGCGGGCGTTGATGCTGGCATCGGCCTGCGGCTCGTAATCGAAATCGGGGTCCATTTCATATTGCAGCGCCCAGCCTTGGGAGATGACCATCACCACGCCAAGGATATCCTGCGGCGCGGCGGAGTAATCATTCGGTTCAGCGAGCAACCGCGCCTTGAACGCGGGATCGAGCAGTTTCGCCTTCTGCGCTTCCCACGGCAATTCCTTGATTTCCTGCCAGCTTGGGCGGAAGGCAAAGGGGTTCACCGTGCCCTGCCACGCCATGATGATGCCGTTCCCGCGCAGCGCGATCTGGGCGACGATATTGGCACCATTGTCGTTTTCGGCGCGCATCAGCGCGATTTGTTCGTCGAGCGGGATTTCCTTGGCGATCGATTGCAGCGCGGCGAAGGTGACGGGGATCCTGGCCTCGCGGCTGAGCTTGCCCATCCATTCGAACTCGTTCCATTCGCGTTTCAGGTCGCTCGCCATTTCGAACACCGCGTGGCCACCTGCTGCGGTAGCGCGTCCCATCGCCTTGCCGATCGCGATCAGTTCTTCGGGCGTAGCAGTGGTGCCGGGGACAAGCTCGCCATCAACCGATTTGTGCAGCACCGTGCGCGACGTGGAAAAGCCGAGCGCACCGGCGCGCACGCCTTCTTCGACAATGGCTGACATGGCGGCGATGTCGTCGGCCGTGGGCACGGCGCCCGGCTGTTCGCGTTCCCCCAACACATAGGCGCGCACCGCGCCGTGGGGCACGTGGGTGCCGATATCGACCGTGCGGGGGAGCTTTTCCAAGGCATCGAGATATTCGGGGAAGGTTTCCCAATCCCACGTCATCCCTTCGGCCAGCGCGGTGCCGGGAATGTCCTCCACCCCTTCCATCAGGCTGATCAGCCATTCGTGGCGGTCAGGCTTGGCGGGGGCAAAGCCGACTCCGCAATTGCCCATCACCACGGTTGTCACCCCGTGCCAGCTTGACGGGGCCATTTCTTGGTCCCAGGTCGCCTGCCCATCATAATGGGTGTGAATATCGACAAAACCGGGGGTGACGATCTTGCCGGTCGCGTCGATTTCCTGATCGGCGCTGCCCGCGATCTGCCCGACCGCAGCGATCAGCCCGTCTTTCACGGCAACATCGCCGACAAAGCCCGGTGCGCCGCTGCCATCAACGATGGTGCCGCCGCGGATGATCAGATCAAATTGCGCCATATTCTCTCTCCCGTTTGCGCGGGAGAATGTCGCAAAGCGGGCGTGCTGTCCAGCGGCGGGATTATGCCGCAGCCATCCGCCGCGCTTCCTTTTCCGTGTGAGGTTCATTCAGGAATGCACGGATCGCGGCGACGCTTTCATCGGCGTGGGTCAGCAGGAACAGATGCCCGCCGCCCGCGAATGTCACCAGCCGCGATTTGGGGATCATCGCTTTCAAAATCTTGCCGTTGATGACGGGCACTATCTGATCGTCCTCGCCCATCATGATCAGCGTTTCCTTGGACATGAAGGGCAGGGCGGGCAGGCTGGTCCAGCCGAGCATACACATCAGCTGATACATATACCCGCGCGGGGAAGGGGGCTTTAACCGGCCGATATGGCTGTCTTTCTGGTGTTCCGCCCCGTCCTTGTCGACCCCGCCATACAGCGTGGCGAAGTGTTCATTCATGAATTCGGGATCAATATAGCGGCGCGGATCGGCCATTTTGGTGAAGGCGGCGGGGTTGCCCGGCACCATCAGCATTCCCGGCGTGGTCGCAATCAGCGTCAGCCGCCGGGTGCGGCCGGGGTGCTGGAGCGCAAAGTGCTGCGCCAGCGCGCCGCCCCATGAAACGCCCATCACATCAACCTGATCAAGCCCATAGCGCCCCAGCAGCTGCGCCGCCGTCCAGCTCATGGTGAAGGGGTTGTAGGGGATCAGCGGATCGGGCGATTCGCCCGTGCCCGGCATATCGAACATGATGAAGCCGCGTTCGGGCATGGCTGCGGCGAGCGGGGCGACCGCTTCGATATTCGCGCCGATGCCGTTGAAGAACAGAACTGGCAGATGGTCCGACGGCATATCCAGCCGCCATGCCGCAACCCGTAGCGTCCGGCCGCCAACCTGTTCCATTGTGACGACAGCGCCGTCCATTGCATTGGCCACGAAAACCAGTCCTTTCTGTGCGCCTGCTGCGGCGCGGGTCAGGCGCGTTCGTCAATCCTTGAACGAGCGAGCCGATAATAATTTCGCGCCTGTGCTGCCCGTTAGGCAGCATTTGCGCTGCACCGCAATATCAGACTTCTTCGCGGACGTAGAGTCCCGGTGCCGGATCGGTTGGGGCATAGGCTTTGTTGCCCAGTTCGGTGGGTGCGGGCTTTTTCTTGCCCGAGCGCGCCTGCACCCATTCCATCCACAGCGGCCACCAGCTGCCTTTGACCTCTTCGGTGCCTTGCAGCCATTCATCCGCGGTGGCGGGCAGCTTGCCCTTTTTCGCCTGCACGAAATACTTGGCCTTGGGATTGGTCGGCGGGTTGAGGATCGCCTGCATATGCCCTGATTGGCTGAGTACGTAGGTCACATCCTTCGATCCGAACAGCTGGGTCGAACGATAGGTCGCCTTCCACGGGGTGATATGATCGGTCACCCCGCCAAGGATGAACAGATCGGATGTCACCTTGCTGAGATCGATCTTGTGATCGACCATCTCGACCTCGCCTTTCTTGGTGAAGGCGAGGGTTTCGTACACGGTGAGGAAATCGCCCATCAGGCTGGCGGAAAGGTTGGTGGCATCCGCATTCCAGAACAGCACGTCGAATGCTGGCGGATCGGCGCCGAGCAGGTAGTTGTTGATGACGTAGTTCCAGATCAGGTCGTTGGGGCGCAGCCATGCAAAGCCGCGCGCCAGATCATCGGCTTTGATCACACCGGCCTTGCTGGCGCGCTGGCGGGCGAGTTTCATGCCGTTTTCGCTGACCAGCGACCCGGCTTCGATGTCGGTTGCCTTCGGGTGCAGCACGCACACCATCAGCGTCAGCGTGCCGAGCAGGTCGGACTTTTCGGCGGCCAGCTTGCTCGCCACCATCGCGGCGGTCTGTCCGCCCGAACACCCGGCCGAAACATTGACCTTCTTCGCGCCCGTAATCGCTGCGACCGCCTCCATCGCTTCGCGGCAGGAATGGACGTAATCCGCCATGCCCCAGCGGCCCTGCTCCTTGGTCGGGTTGCGCCATGATATGACGAAGGTCTGGATGCCGTTATCGACCTGCCATTTCACCACCGACTTATCGGGGCTGAGGTCGTTGATATACATCTTGTTGATCTGCGGCGGGATGGTCAGCTGCGGGATTTCATACACTTCGTCGGTGGTGGGCGCGTAGTGGACCAGCTCCATCATTTCGGTGCGCAGCACGACCGCGCCTTTGGACGTTGCGACATTCTCGCCCAGCTTGAACGGGCGCTTGTCGACTTGGCTGACCATGCCCTTGTTGTGGACGATGTCGTGATAGGCGTTCTGTAACCCCTTGATGAGCGACAGGCCGCCTGAATCGATCACCCGTTTCTGCGCGGTCGGGTTGCCGGCCAGGGTGTTGGTGGGCGACAGGCCATCAAGGATGATGTTGGCGATGAAGTTGGCACGGTTGCGTTCCAGTTCATCCAGTTCCAGTTCGTCCAGCCAGCCCCGCATTCCTTTTTGCACCGCAAGGTAATATTGCGCCCCGGCGCGGAAAAACGGGTTGTAGGCCCAGGCCGGGTCCATGAACCGTTTGTCTTTGGGATCGGGCGCCAGTTCGCTCTTGCCGGTCAGAATCTTGACCATGTCCTGAGCCATCGCGGTAGAGTGGCGGATCAACCGGGTTGGATCGGATGCGGTTTCGCGCAGCAGCAGCGCAACCGCGCTGACGAAATCCTCGCGCGCCACACCGATCAGCGGGCCAAGCGCATTGGTGGACTGGGCTGCTTCGTTTTCGAGCTTCACTTCGCTGCGTGCCATAGGTTCCCCCGTGTCTGGCTTCCGCCCGCTGGCCTGGCGTGCCATCGGTTAACGGAGCCATTTTCAGCAGAATGGCGCGAGCCGCGCCAAGTTGCAAGCGCGCGCAGGCGGTGATGACTGATCAGATTCGTTCGCGTCCACAAAATGTTTACCTTTGCGATTAACGCTTCTCTCAAAGGTTTTGGGCAGATTCTCGATGATGGTCGGGGAGCTCAATCGAAAAGTCGAATCTGTCGACCCTGTTCCCTCCGGCGGAGCGCCGGGAATCCGCGATGTTTTAACCAATGAGCCGATTGAGGTTAACCTGCGCGGACGCAGCGAACGACGCGGGTTTGATCGCAATCGCACCGAACAACTCGATGGGCTGACCCGCGCGATTACATTGCCTGCGGAGCGTCGCCTGTTCAACCTGCCACTTCAGTCCGGCGGCATGGCCGTGTGTCTGCTATCAGCGTTTGCGGTCGCGGCTGGCGTGGCGCAGGGTTTGCCATCGGCAACGACGGGCGCAGCGGCACTGGTATCCGTGGCCATGATCGCCTGCGGGCCGCTGTTTGCCGCGATTGAGCGCAAGGCCGAGGGATCGCACGCTGCGTGTATGCTGGTTGTTCTGGCGGCAATTGTGCTGCCAATGGCCTGCGCGGGCTATGCCTTGGCGTCGTGGGTAGGCGAGGGCCTGCCGTGGCAATGGGCGGCGGCAACGCTGCTGTGCATCAACGCGGCTTCGGCCTTGTTGTTCAAGGCGCGCATCACGTCGCTGTTTTTCGCCAAGATTGCCAGTTGGGCGGGGTTTGCTGTCATTGCCCCCGGCGCTTTGACATTTGCTGCCCTGACCGGTGCGGCAATCGCATTGGCGTTGATCGCGCGGTTCCAATGGGCAGTTTCCGAGCGGAATAGGCTGGAGCGTGAGGCGCGTGAACGTGTCGCCGCGCGGGCCGAGGATATCTTGCGCAGCTTTGAGGAGACGGGGCAGGGCTGGTTCTGGGAAATCGACCGGCGCGGTCTGATCACCTATATTTCGCCCAGGGCCGCGCTGGCTCTGGGAAAGACTGCCGACGCGCTGTGCGGGCTTCCGTTGAGCGAGATTTTCCATTCCGGCGCCGGAACACATGATGCCGCGCGCACGCTTTCCTTTCACCTGTCGGCGCGTTCCGCTTTCCGTGATGTCGAACTGCGCGCCGCGACCGATAACGAAGAACGCTGGTGGGCGCTGACTGGGCGGCCGGTATATGATTCCTACAAGAATTTCTGCGGCTTTCGCGGCCACGGCACCGATCTTACGGAACAGCGTCGCAGCGAACAGCAAGTTTCGCGATTGGCCCATTTTGATTCGCTGACCGGGCTCGCAAACCGGGTGCAGATGAGCCAGGTGCTTGAACAGATCCTTGCCGCGCCGAGCGCGCGTGAACGGGCCTGCGCCGTGCTGATGCTTGATCTTGACCGCTTCAAACAGGTCAACGATACGCTCGGCCATCCGGCGGGCGATGCCTTGCTGAAACAGGTGGCGCAGCGGCTCGAACGGGTGATTGATGGCGCGGGACGGTGCGGCCGGCTGGGTGGGGATGAATTCGAGGTCATCGTGCCCGGCCAGCAGGATCGCACCACACTTGGCCATATCGCGCGCGAGATTATCGCTGCGCTGTCGCAACCCTATGCGGTTCTGGGGCAAAGCGTGGTGATCGGCGCATCGGTCGGGATTGCGCTCGCGCCCGAGCATGGTTCGACCAGCGAAGAACTGATCCGCAATGTCGATCTGGCGCTCTATTCCGCAAAGGACGCGGGGCGCGGTGTGTTCCGGTTCTTTGCCGAAAATCTCCACGCCGCAGCCGAAGAACGCGCCGAGCTGGAACAGGATCTGCGCGACGCGATGGTTCGCGGCGAGCTTGACCTGCATTACCAGCCCGTGGTCTGCGCCGCGACCGAGAAGATTGTCGGGTTTGAGGCGCTGATGCGATGGAACCACCCCACGCGTGGCTGGCTTTCACCCGCCAAGTTCGTGCCGATTGCCGAAGATGCGGGCCTGATCGATCGGCTGGGACAATGGGCGCTGCGCACCGCCTGCGCCGATCTTGCGCGCTGGCCCAGCCCGATCCGCTGCGCCGTCAATATTTCGGCGTTGCAATTTGCCAACCCGGAATTGCCCACCATCGTTGCCAATGCCCTGGCGCATAGCGGGGTTGCGCCATCGCGGCTTGAACTTGAAATTACCGAGAGCGTGTTTCTGAACGACAACGCTGGAACCGATGCGATGTTCGCGGCGTTGAAGCGCGTCGGGGTGCGGCTGGCGCTCGATGATTTCGGCACCGGCTATTCATCGCTCGGCTATCTCAAGAAAGCGCCGTTCGACAAGATCAAGATCGATCGTAGCTTTGTGCAAGGTGCGACCGATCAAGACAGCCGCAACGGCGCGATCATCGCCTCGATCACGAGTCTGGCTGAGGCGCTGCACATGGAAACCACCGCTGAAGGGGTGGAGACGCTTGACGAACTGGAACTGGTGCGGCTGCTGGGTTGCAGCCACGTGCAGGGGCATATCTATTTCAAGCCGATGACTGCTGACGATGCGGCCGTGCTGGCGTCGGGCAACCTCACCGTTCAGCCAGATGGCCCGCAATCAGCGCGCGCCCCTCGTCAGAACCTGCTGCGCCGTGTCGTGGTGCTGGAAAATGGCGTTCGGCACGATGCGACGCTGCGCAATATTGCCGAAAGCGGCGCGATGATCGATGGCCTGTGGAATGTGCCGGAGGGATGCGAGGTGCAGATCGCATTTTGCCCGGGCCAAATGGTTGCCGGCAAAGTTCGCTGGGCGCGCGAAAGCCGCGCCGGGGTGGAATTCCACGAACCGCTCAAACGCCGCGCCGATGGCTCGTTTGAGGCGCTCGGCCCCTCGCATGGTAAAGGCACCCCATCCGCCGACCATTTGCCAAGTGTCACGCAAGCCACGGGTTCGCGGCGCAGAGGGGCAATCTTTAAGCAAGCAAATTAGGATAAAAATAACCATCGGGGTTTACCTCTGCCGAATGACGACTGGCGGCCACGCATGGTTGTCGCATTCGATGTTTGGAGGTCTTGCACGAGATGTCCCTCAAGGGTCTCTTGTCTTTGCGCAACAGTGCAGCATCGCGTTTGCTGCGTGCTCCGGTCGCCTCGGCTCTGTCCGATGGCGATCGTTTGGCTATGCTCGATGAACTTGAACAATCCGGGCTTGGCTGGTTCTGGGCAAGCGATGCCAGCGGCCAACTGACCTATCTTTCAAGTGCGATTGCATCCCGGCTGGAACTGCCTCTCAACGAGTTGCTGGGTCAGCCGCTGGTTTCGATTTTTACAGCCGCAGACCGGGAAGGGCGCGGCAAGTCGTTGCCGCTGATGCTGGCCGCACACAAGGCGTTTTCCGGAATGGCAGTGCACGCCGTGCGGCGTCAGGGCGGCGCTGTGCTGCGGCTGGCGGGGCACCCCCTGTTTACGCCGGACGGGCAGTTTGCCGGATTTCGTGGCACCGGCGCGGACATTACCGATGAATATCACCGCGAGGCGGAAACCGAACGCCTGACGCGGTTTGACACGCTCACCGGCCTTAGCAATCGCTACCGCATGGCGCAGCATATCGATGCGACGCTAACCGCGTTCAAGGCTGCGCGCCGCAATTGCGCGGTGATGATGATCGACCTCGATCGCTTCAAGCAGGTTAACGACACGCTTGGCCACGCGGCGGGTGACGAACTGCTCAAACAGGTCGCCGCACGGCTTGGGCGGGCGATTGATCGCGAATGCGAGATTGGCCGGTTGGGCGGCGACGAATTTCAGGTCATGCTGCCCGATATCGACGATCGCGGCGTGCTGGGCGATCTGGCGATGAAGATCATTACCATGGTGCGCCAGCCCTACAGCCTCGAAGAAGGGCGCTGCGTCATCGGCGCATCGGTCGGGATTGCGATTGCGCCGCATGATGGTGTCACCCGGGAAGAGGTCGTGCGTTCCGCCGACCTTGCGCTTTATGCCGCTAAGAACGGCGGGCGCGCGCAATATCGCTTTTTCTCTGGCGAGCTTGAAAACGAAACGATCTTCCGCAGGCGGCTCGAGCAGAACCTTGGGACTGCACTGAGCGAGGAACAATTGTTTCTGCGGTTCGAACCGATTGTCGACGCAGCCTCGCAATCGGTCTGCGCGCTCGAAGCCCATGTGTGCTGGGATCATGACGAGCGCGGGATCATCGACGAGGAGGAGTTTGCCCAAATCGTCGAAGGTTCGAGCCTGGCCGGCGATGTCGGCCGCTGGGCCGTCGCCGAGGCGTGCCAGCGCGCCGCGCTATGGCCTGAAAGCGTGTGGGTGGCAGTCGATGTGCCGGTGTCGCTTTTTCTTGCCGACGATTTCGTTGAACACGTGGCGCAGGCTGTGAACGCAGCAGGCATTGCTCCTGCTCGCCTTGAGCTTGAAATCAGCGAAGCGGTGTTCTTTGGCGATGCCAACATCGTCGATCACGCGCTCGCCGCGCTGTTCAAATTGGGCGTGCGCCTGACCCTCGATGAATTTGGCAGCGGCTATTCCTCGCTTGCTTACCTGCGCCGGGCGCCATTTGATTCGATCAAGATCGATGAAAAACTGGTGGCCGAAGCCGGGCGGGACGATAATCGCGAGCTGGGACTGGTGCGCGCCATCGTCGCTTTGGCCGGGGCGCTACAGATGGATACCATCGCCAACGGCATCGAAAGCGCGGTCTTGCTCGAATCGCTCAAGGATTGCGGGGTTCGCTATCTTGGCGGGCCGATCTTCAGCGAACCGGTCGATTACGATACCATCGAAGAGGAAATGGCCGGGGGCACGTGGAAGATCGTGCCCGGTGCCGACCGCTCCCGCCGCGCGCGGCGGCGAACGGTGTTCCGCAAGATTCAAGTCATCCATGATGATTACGCCTACGAAGTGACTCTGCGCAACCTGTCCAAGACTGGGGCCTTGATCCAGGGGTTGGCGGACGTGCCGAAAGGAACGCAATTCGTTGTCGATCTGGGCGGCGGGCAGTTGGCGGTGGCGACTGTTATCCGCAGCAATGGCGATGTTCAGGGGCTGGAGTTCGAACAATCGCTGATCGAAGATGGGGCGGGCGGGCTGTGCACGCGCAACCGGGTGTCACCCTATGCAATCGCCGCCGCCGGTTCGCCGCTCGCGGCGCTTGGCCCCGGCAACTTTCACGGGATCGAACAAAGCGGAGCAATTCCCAAGTTCGGTTACGCCATGCCGCCCCGCGCCGATCTGGGCTAGCATCGGGGCGCCCGGCCTGAGGCGCAAGGTGTTGCGTTTTTCTCGAATGACATCTGTTTGACCCGGCGCTAAGTCGCGGGCGATGACCGACCTCTCCAAAATCCGCAATTTTTCGATAATCGCCCATATTGACCACGGCAAATCCACCCTGGCTGACCGGCTGATCCAGTTCACCGGCGGGTTGACTGCGCGTGAAATGTCCGAGCAAGTGCTTGATAACATGGACATTGAAAAAGAGCGCGGGATCACCATCAAGGCCCAGACCGTGCGGCTCAACTACACCGCCAAGGATGGGGACACCTATCAGCTCAACCTGATGGACACGCCCGGCCACGTCGATTTCGCCTACGAAGTATCACGCAGCCTCGCCGCGTGCGAAGGCGCGCTGCTGGTCGTTGACGCCGCGCAGGGCGTCGAGGCGCAAACCCTCGCCAATGTTTACCAGTCGATTGAACACGACCACGAGATCGTCTGCGTCATCAACAAGATCGATCTGCCCGCCGCCGACCCCGAAAAGGTCAAGGCCGAGATCGAGGAGATCATCGGGCTTGATGCATCCGACGCGGTGCTCACCAGCGCCAAATCGGGCATCGGGATCGAAGACGTGCTCGAAGCCGTCGTCACCCGCATCCCCCCGCCCAAGGGCAAGATTGACGCCCCGCTCACCGCCAGCCTGATCGATTCCTGGTATGACCCCTACCTCGGCGTGGTCATCCTGGTGCGGGTGATCGACGGCAAGCTGACCAAGGGCCTCAACATCCGCTTCATGCAGGGCGGCACGCAGCATCTGGTTGACCGCGTGGGCTGCTTCACCCCCAAGCGCACCGACCTGAATGAACTCGGCCCCGGCGAAATCGGCTTCATCACCGCGCAGATCAAGGAGGTGGAGCAGGCCCGCGTCGGCGACACCATCACCACGGTCAAAAACGGATCGGACACCCCGCTGCCCGGCTACAAGGAAGTGCAGCCGGTGGTGTTCTGCGGGCTGTTCCCGGTGGACGCGGCGGACTTTGAAAAACTGCGCGAGAGCATCGCCAAACTTCGGCTGAACGATGCGAGTTTCTCTTTCGAGATGGAAAGCAGCGCCGCGCTCGGTTTCGGTTTCCGCTGCGGGTTCCTCGGGCTGTTGCACCTTGAAATCATTCAGGAACGCCTGACCCGCGAATACGACCTCGACCTCATCACCACCGCGCCATCGGTGGTCTATCGCATCCACCTTGGCCATACCAAGACCGAGGATGCCAAGACCATCGACATTCACAACCCCGCCGATTGGCCGGACGTGAACCGCATCGACGTGATCGAGGAACCGTGGATCAAGGCGGTGATCTACACGCCCGACGAATACCTCGGCAGCATCCTGAAATTGTGTCAGGATCGGCGCGGCATCCAGACCGAACTCACCTATGTCGGTGGCCGCGCGCAGGTGACGTATGAATTGCCGCTCAACGAAGTGGTTTTTGACTTTTACGATAGGCTGAAATCAATTTCGCGAGGCTATGCCTCCTTCGATTACGAACAGATCGGCACGCGTGAAGGCGATCTGGTGAAGATGAACATCCTCGTCAATGGAGAGCCGGTCGACGCGCTATCGCTGATCGTCCACCGCCACGTGGCGGAAGAACGCGGCCGCGGGATGTGCGAACGCCTGAAAGACCTGATCCCGCGCCACCTGTTCAAAATCCCGATTCAGGCGGCGATCGGCGGCAAGGTAATCGCCCGCGAAACCATCGCCGCCATGCGCAAGGACGTGACCGCCAAGTGTTACGGCGGCGACATCTCGCGCAAGAAGAAGCTGCTCGACAAGCAGAAGAAGGGCAAGGCGAGAATGAGGGAGTATGGAAACGTCTCAATCCCGCAGGAAGCCTTCATTGCCGCTCTACGTATGGGTGAAGAGTGATCTCTCTCATTCTGAGGATGCGGGAGCGCCCGAACGGCGGCCTGCCCCGGCGAAGGCCGGGGGGAATGTGAGCATTCCGCAGGAGGCGTTTATTGCTGCGCTGCGGATGGGGGAGGAGTAACCCCACGTCTCGTTCGCCCTGAGCTTGTCGAAGGGCTGTCCTTCACTTCTTTCCTCGGTTCAAAGAAAGTGCAGTGTTTCGACAAGCTCAGCACGAACGGTTTTTTAAAGAGTGGTCGCACTTCCCCCTTCTGCGAGCCGGAGGGCGACGTGCGCACAAGCGCACTTGAGGGCCAGCACAGTCTGCTCTAAGCTTCCGTATAACCATTAACATATTGAAGCGGGGCGAATATGGCGGGCATCACCATTCATTCCACAAACCTGGAAAACCTCGTCGTAGGTGAGTTGAATGTGAAGTGGAGTGCGCGTGGTGACCGCATTCTTCGTTACTATATTGACGTTCGTCACAAGCATCTCAACGTTCACAAGGAAGTGAGCGCACCCGAAATTTTCATCCTGCAAAGCAAAATGGACGCGCTTATGGCGTCATGGGATGATAAATTCGAGCATCTGACCAAGAAAAATAACATTGTTGCTGGGCACGCTGCTGCTGAAGAAATGACGGCAGACGCAATTCATAAGTTAGATGGCCTCGATACAATTCTTCAATATACACTCAATGTTGATGATCGTATTAATTGGGAAGAATTAAAGGATAAGAGTCAATATAATTATCCTAAGTCATTTCCAGATTCAAAACCCACCTCTCGGCCTGAGGTTAAACCTGTCTATAGCGAGCCGAAGATAGGCTTTTTTGATGTCGTCTTTGGGCGGAAATCAAGTCTCCTTGCGGCCGCTGAACAGAGCCACCAAGCGACAATTTCCGATTGGGAGGTGCGTGAAAAGCAGCGTGCCTCCAATCACGCAAATGCAATCGTCGCATGGGAGGCAAGCAGGGCTACCTTTTGGGCTGACCACTCGGCAAAAAGGGAGCAATTTGAGGTTGAGCAGGCTGCATCACATGCGGAAGTTGATCGCCTAAAAACCGAAGTCGCCCAAGGTAACGAGGATGCCGTCATCGAGCATGCGTCTTTGGTGCTTGAGGCGTCAGACTACAGGGGCTTATTTGAAAAATCATATTTAATTCAATATAATAGTGAGCAAAAGCTCATCAAGTTGGCTTACGATCTGCCCGCACCGGATGCACTCCCGAGTGTGCGACAAGTCAAGTTCGTAAAGGTGACGGGTGAATTGCGAGAAAGCCATATTTCAGAAAGGGACAAGAAGAATAATTTCGAAAAAGTATGTTATCAGATTTGCTTAAGAACCTTACACGAAATATTCGAAGCGGATGAATTCAACAATATTGAAAAAATTCTGTTCAATGGTTTTGTAAATTTCGTTGATCCCGCAAAAGGGGTTGAGCAACGAGTTTGCATTCTTTCTGTATTGGTTGGAAAGCAAATTTTTTCCGCAATCGACCTCGCTCGTGTCGAGCCGAAGGTATGCTTCAAATCGCTTAAGGGGGTTTCGGCAGCATCACTCTCAACCTTGGTTGCTATTCCGCCAGTGATGGAGATGGATACAGAGGATCGCCGGTTTATTGAAGCTCGTGAGGTCGGATCGACGATAAACTCTGAAACGAACCTTGCCTCTATCTCCTGGGAGGACTTTGAACATTTGGTGCGCGAACTCTTTGAGCGCGAATTCGAGTCCCGTGGAGGCGAGGTCAAAGTGACTCAATCAAGCAGTGACGGCGGGGTCGATGCTGTCGCATTTGATCCCGATCCGATTACGGGTGGCAAGATCGTCATTCAGGCGAAACGATATACTCGAACGGTTGGTGTTTCGGCCGTTCGTGACCTTTACGGGACAGTAATGAACGAAGGCGCGTCACGAGGCATATTGGTGACAACTGCCGACTATGGGCCTGACGCCTATAGCTTTGCTAACGGCAAGCCCATAACATTGATGAACGGGGCCAATCTGCTGCACATGATGGAACGTCATGGCCAAAAAGCAAAAATTGATTTGCGGGAGGCGCGCGAACTCGCGAACAATAAAGGATAATTTGCCACTGTTGGGGATGGTGCGCACCGGCTTGCAGCTTGGCCTTGCTACCGTCGAGAACACCCGCATCCGCCCCTCCCCCAATGGGGGAGGATTACCGCGCATCACGGCCCAAACCCATCATCCGTCAACGTCCAAACCGTCTTCGGCGGTCTCGGCTCCGGCGGCTTTCTCGGCCCCGGCGGTTCCATGTTGGGCCAGTCGTGCGTCGGAGTGACGTTGACCAGCGCGCGTTCGGCTTCGCTGGCGGCGGCGGCTTCGAGGTCGCGGTTGCGCAGTTCCGCAAACCGCGCCCATGCGGCGCGCGTTTCGTCTGACAGCTTGGCCCATGCGGCGGCCTGCTTGGCCTCCACCCGGCAGCGGATTGCGTTGATTTTGCGGTCGATGCTGGCGCGCGCTTCTTCGGGTGAGAGGTTGCCGCTTTCGCTCTCCCATTCCTTGCGCCATTGCTTTTTCAGCCGTTCGACCTGCATCGCGTCGACCGCGTTCATTGCCTTGCTGCCGCCATCGGCAAAGCGGTGCGGGGCGCGGTTTCTCAGCATGAACATCAGCAGCCGGTCGTTGTAACGGGTGCGGGTGCCGATCAGTGCGCCATAGGAATAGACCGGTTCCTCCACGCCGTTCAGCGCGCGGTCCATCGCCACATCCTCGATCCGCTGCACGCCGAGGTCGAGCGCCTTGTTCCACGCGGCGCGGAATTCCTCCGCCCCCGGCTGGCGGCGCAGGTAGTAGGCACCGGGCTGGCTCATATCGACCGCCTTGCACGCCGCCGCGACCGATCCGGTATCGGCCAGCGCCTCGATGAAGGCGATCTGGCGCTGCGGTGTCCAGCCGTCGTGGCGTTCGCATTGGCGCGGGACGGGGTTGAAGGCGGGCAGCTCTCCCACTGGAACGGGGAGGCGGGCGGTGCGGGGGTCTGATCGTCTGGTCATGGGGTAAGGTGCAGCACAAAACCTCAAGGTAGGAAAATGTGGGCGGCTGCGCACATGGTGTGCAGCTTCACTTGGCGTTCAGCGCGGGGCTGGTTATAGGGCTTCGCATGACAACCACACTCCCCTCCCGTATCGCGCGCGCAGCCTTGATTGCGGCGACCTTTGCCACCCTGTCGGCCTGCGCTGGCAGCACCGAGGGCAAGGACGTCGCCTACGTCGCGCGCGATGTCGAAACGCTTTATGCCGAGGCACAGCGGCGGCTTGACCGGGGCAACACCTTGCAGGCGGCGGCGCTGTTTGATGAGGTGGAGCGTCAGCACCCCTATTCCCCCTGGGCCCGCCGGGCGCAGTTGATGAGTGCGTTCAGCTATTACATCGCGCGCGATTACAACAAGGCGATCCAGAATTCGCAGCGGTTCCTGTCGATCCACCCCGGCAACAAGGATGCGCCCTATGCGCATTACCTGATCGCGCTGAGTTATTACGAACAGATCAGCGATGTGAACCGCGATCAGAAAATCACCGAGCAGGCGCAGACCGCGCTGCGCGAAGTCAACCGCCGCTTTCCCCAGACCGAATATGCCGCCGATGCGCGGTTGAAGCTGGATCTGGTGGCCGATCACCTTGCGGGCAAGGAAATGGAGATCGGCCGGCATTACCAGCGTTCGGGCCTGTGGCTGGCCGCCGATATGCGGTTCCGCAATGTGGTCGAAAAATTCGATACCACCAGCCACACGCCAGAGGCACTGTTTCGCCTGACCGAAAGCAGCCTCGCGCTTGGCCTGCCTAACGAAGCGGTCAAATATGCGGCGGTGCTGGGGACGAATTATCCCGGCAGCGTTTGGTACGAACGCGCGTTCAAGCTGATCGACAAGCACGCGCAGGACGTGACCGCCTCCTAGGCCATCAGCCGAGCCTTCGCAGCGAGTTCAGCCCCGCAAGCCGCCCATCAGGGCATATTTCAGTTCGAGATATTCGTCCATGCCGTGGCGTGATCCTTCGCGGCCCAAACCGGATTCCTTGATCCCGCCGAACGGCGCGACTTCGGTGCCGAGCAACCCTTCGTTGATTGCGACCATCCCGTATTCCAGCGCCCCCATCACCCGCCACGCGCGCGCATGGTCGCTGGTGTAGCAATAGCTGGCGAGGCCGGAGCGGGTGTCATTGGCGATGCGGATCGCCTCTGCTTCGTCGGCAAAGGGGATGATCGAGGCGACCGGGCCGAACACCTCCTGCTGCGCGATGTCCATGGCTTGCGTTACCCCGGTCAGCACGGTGGGGGTATAGAACTGCGCCCCGGCATTGTGCCTGCCGCCGCCGCACAGCCGGCTGGCCCCGCTCGCCATCGCGGCATCGGTCAGCCGTTCGACCTTTTCCAGCGCGCGGGTGTTGATCAGCGGGCCGATCTGGCTTTCAGGATCCATCCCGTTGCCGACCTTCAGTGCGCCTGCGCGCTCAGCCAGCGCGGCGGCAAAGCGATCATGCACCCCGCGCTGCACCAGCAGGCGGTTGGCGCCGATGCAGGCCTGCCCGGCGTTGCGGAACTTGGCGATCATCGCACCGTCCACCGCCGCATCCAGATCGGCATCGTCGAACACGATAAACGGTGCATTGCCGCCCAGTTCCATGCAGGCTTTCTTGACCGTGCTCCCCGCCTGTTCGAGCAGCAATTTGCCCACCGCGGTTGATCCGGTGAAGCTGATCTTGCGGATCACCGGGTGCGAACAGAACAGCTGGCCGACTTCGGCGGGCTGATTGCTCGGCACGATCCGCAGGATTGCGGCGGGAATGCCGGCCTGATGCGCCAGCGCTTCCAGCGCGAGCGCGGAGAGCGGGGTGAGTTCGGACGGTTTGATCACCATCGCGCAACCCGCTGCCAACGCCGGGGCGGATTTTCGGGTGATCATCGCCAGCGGAAAGTTCCACGGGGTAATCGCGGCGCAGGTGCCGACCGGCTCCTTGCGCACCAGAATCTCCTTGCCGGGAGCAAAGCTGGGGATGGTTTCGCCGTAAGCGCGGCGGGCCTCTTCGGCGAACCATTCGACGAAGCTGGCGGCATAATCGACCTCGGCCCGCGCTTCGGCCAGCGGTTTGCCGCATTCGAGCGTGCAGATTTCCGCGAGCTGTTCGCGCTGGGCCACGATGAGGTTGAACCAGTCGCGCAGCCGGGCGGCGCGCACGCGTGCGGTTTCGCCTGCCCAATCGCGCCGGGCGGCTTCAGCGGCGTGGATGATGCCGTCAATTTCCTGCGCGGAGTAGGTGCGCACCTTGGCCAGCAGCGCGCCCGTGGCCGGGTTCATCACCGCCAGGCCGCCTGCATCGTCAATCGCATCGGGGTTGAGCATCGAAAAGAGTTTCGTCATGTCGCCTTGCCTGCTGCGCCAGCGTGAAAAGCCCGCTGTGCTGTTCGCGTGGTGCTGTGCCGATTTTGCCCGGACTTGAAAAGGGCCGAGCGCGATTATTGCGCCAGCGGTTGACAGCGCGGCGGCGCGAACCTTAGGGCCGCGTGTCCGCGAAGCTGCGGATGATGCAACCCAGCCGACGGATTTTCTTTGACCGCTCTTTACGCCTTGCCCGATCACGAAGTGGTCTCCGGCCTGATTCCGGGGATCGCCAGCCGCACCCTCGGCGCAGAGGATGCCATTGCGGCGATCCACGCTGCGCCGGGAATGATCCCGGTTGCGATTGATCCCGAGGTTGACAGCGGCGGCAGTGGCAAGGTGTTCTGGGCTGACATTGGCGATTATCCCTATCGCGAATGGCAGCATATTTTCACCATCAGCACGCTGGCCGAGCAGGGCGTTTTGCGTGCGTCTTTCGTCACCGATTTTGCAATTTTGCAGGACGACCGCATCCTTGCCGATCCGATCGATCCGAGCGGTTTCATGTTCCACATTTCGCGCTGCGGTTCGACCCTGACCGGCAAGGCGCTGGCCCGCAGCCCGCGCCATCTGGTGATCAATCAGGGCGCGCCGTTGCAGCGCGGGTTCTGGGCCACGATCACGCGCGACTGGGCCGAAGATGCCGTCCCAAGCGCGGAAAATCTGCATGCGTTTCGCAATCTGGTGCTAGCGATGACCCGCCGCCGGTTTGCGCAGGAAGAACGCGCGTTCATCAAGTTCATTTCGTGGAACACGCTGTATATGGATTTTGCGCTGGCAGCGTTTCCGCAGGTTCCGGCGCTGTTTCTCTATCGCGATCCGGTGGAAGTCATCGCCTCGGTGCTGCGTGAAACCTCTGCCGTGGTGTGGGCCAAGGGGCGTCGGCAGGCCGGATTCCTGTCCGGGCAGGATTGGCGCAGCACCGCAGCGATGGATAAAATCGAATATCTGGCGCATTGCTTTGCCCGATATTTGCGGTTTGCCGCGCAGATGGAAGGGCGGGCGGCGCTGGTGAATTACACCGACATCAAGCCCGAAAAATTCGCTGATATTCTGGCGCGCGGGTTGAATTTCAGGCCCGATGCAGACCAGCTTGCGCTGATGCTCGAACAGTTCAACTTCCATTCCAAAGACGATAACAACCAGCAGCAGTTCACATCGGACAGCGCGCAAAAGCGTGCGTCCATTTCCGAAGCAGACCGGCGGCGCGTGGCGGAAATCTGCGGCGATGCGCTGGCGCAGCTCGATTCATCGCCCGCAAATCTCTTTCCGCGCGCGCAGGCCTTGGCATAATCGCCGTAATCGGGCTAAAGCGCGCCATCGCGCCACGCGGCCCCATTGACAAGTGGAACACCCATTGACCGAAACTCTCCCCGACGGCCTGCTGAGCGTCGTCATCCCGAACTACAATTACGCCCGCTTTGTCAGCGAATCCATCGCCAGCATTGCCGATCAGACCTATGCCCCGATCGAACTGATCGTGGTGGATGATGCCAGCACCGATAATTCGGTGGAGGTCATCCGCGCCGCGCTTGATGCGGCAGCCGACCGGCTGTTTTCGACCCAGCTGATCGCACTGCCCGAAAATGTCGGCAAACTGGGCGCGCTCAATCGCGGGATGCCCCATGCGCGCGGGCATTATTTCGTGATCCATGATTCCGACGATCTGCTCAGCCCCGGCTATGCAGAACGGACGATAGCTGAACTCGAAGCTGCGCGGGCTGAAGACCCTGCCATTGCCATCGTCTATTCCGATTGCACGCTGATTTCGCAGACCGGCGAAGTGCTTGACCGGGGCCGCTCGACCGCGTTCGATCCGGCGCTGATTGAACGCTATTCCTTCATTCCCGAACCGGCGATGTGTCTGGCTGCGCCGGTGATGGAAACCGCCCCCTATGATGAAACCATCCGCAAGGGGACGAAACACCACAAGTGGAAACGCATCATCGCCAATGGCTGGAAGGGGCTGCATATCCCCGAAGCGCTGTTTTCCTACCGGATGCACGAAGGCAATCTGTCAGGCATTGGCAAGCGTGTGATCGCCGAGGTTGAGCGCGGGGAGGGTGGTGAACGCATCCTGTCCGGCTATTGGCCGCTGCAAACCACCGAACGCTGACACGCCGATGAGCCAGCACGAATCGCAAGGGTTTCCGCTGACGCTGGATGCAGCGCGGATCGGGGTCGTCGGGCTGGGCTATGTCGGCCTGCCGGTGGCGGTCGCCTTCGGACAGAAATACCCGACAGTCGGGATCGATATTCGCGCCGGACGGATTGAAAACCTGCGCGCCGGGCATGATGAAACCCGCGAAGCCTCGCCTGAAGAACTGGCCGCCGCGACCCAGCTTGATTTCACGCTCGACTGGGCCAGCATGGCGGCGTGCAACGTGTTCATCGTCACCGTTCCGACCCCGCTGAATGATCACAACCATCCCGATCTGTTCCCGCTGGAAAGCGCCACCCGCGCGATCGGTATGGTGCTGAAACGCGGCGATGTGGTGATTTATGAAAGCACGGTCTATCCCGGCTGCACCGATGAATTTTGCGTGCCGATTCTGGAAGAACTGTCAGGCCTGACCTATAATCGCGACTTTTTCTGCGGTTACAGCCCCGAACGGATCAACCCCGGCGATAAACTGCGCAAGCTGCCCGATATCCTCAAGATCACCAGCGGATCGACCCCGGCTGCGGCCGATTTCGTCGATGCGCTGTATCGCAGCGTGGTGACGGCAGGCACCCACCGGGCCAGCTCGATCCGCGTGGCCGAAGCGGCCAAGGTGATGGAAAACACCCAGCGCGATCTCAACATCGCGCTCGCCAACGAATTGGCGATGATCTGCAACCTGCTCGACATCGACACCACCGAAGTGCTGGAGGCGGCGGGCACCAAGTGGAACTTCATGGCGGTGCGCCCCGGACTGGTCGGCGGGCACTGCATCGGGGTTGATCCCTATTACCTGACCCACAAGGCCGAAGAAATCGGCCACCACCCCGAAGTGATCCTGGCCGGGCGCCGGATCAATGACCGCGTGGGCAAATATGTGGTCAACCAGTTCGTCCGCCTGATGGGGCGCAAGGGGTTATTGCGCGATAATCTGCGGGTGTTGGTGCTGGGCTTTGCCTTCAAGGAAGATTGCCCCGATCACCGCAACACCAAAGTGGCGAGCATTGTGGAGCACCTTCGTGAATTCGACATTGCCGCCGATGTCTATGACACCTGGGTCGATGGCGATGAATGCGAGCGTGAATATGGCATCCGCCCGCTGACCACGCTGGGACCCGGCAAATATGACGGGATCATCCTTGCAGTGGCGCACGGCGATATTGTCGCGATGGGGGCAGAGGCCATTCGCGCGCTGGGTAAGCCGGGGGCGGCACTGTATGATGTCAAAGCCGCGCTGCCGAAGGGCGCTGCTGATCAGCGCTTATAGAGCCTTTTCAGCGGCGATGCGGCGGCGGATCAGCGCGGCCTCGGTAATCTCGAACGAATGCTTGTGGTCGACATCGATCGGGCCGAACGGGTAATCGAGCATCACCGGGGCCATTGTCACCCCCAACCGCCGACCGATGGCGGTAATCAGCCCGCGCATCGTGGTCAGTTTCAGCTTGTAGAGCACAAACGGCCACACCCCGAATGCCTTCAGGATGCGCATATGCCGCTTGCCGAACTGGCCGCCGCCTTCAAACACCTTCACCGCGCTCAGCGCGCGGGCATTGCGCAGGCCATAGAGGTTGCACGATGATGATCCCCCATCCTTGAGCTGGTGAAACGCCAGACCTGAATTGGCGAATTCGCGCAGCACCACTTCCTCGCTCGACAGGCCGAGCGCCACGTCTTCGCTGCATTCCAGAAACCCGTTCACGAAATCGCGTACCAGTTCGGGCGTGTGCAGCGCATTGTCGCCGGTGGTGATGACGAGCGGCAGCGGGTTGTCGATTTCTTCAACCGCCGCGATCACGCTGTCCGCCAGATTACCGCGCGCGGCGACGAAAACCGTGGTGCCGGCCGCCGCCCATGCCTGCATCCGCGGGGTCGCCTCCAGCACATCGGGCGTGTCGAGCGAGACGTGGATGCGATCAAAACAATCGCTGTCGATCAGCGCTTCCAGCACCCGTTCGAGCATCACCTGCCCGTCGATCTCGACGAGGCATTTGTGCGCCTTGCCCTGCAATTTTGCGACCGGATCATCCACCCCCCGGCGGCTGGCGGCCATCACCAGCACGGCTGGCTTTTGCCCGGCCGTTTGGGGATGCGTAACTGTCTGGCTTGGCATGATCTGTCCTGTCTTATCCGTTGGCAGCGGGCGGGGCGAAGGCCTGCCCGGCGCGGCGCATCACGTCGCCCGCGTCGGCAAGGGCGGGGAATTGTTCGAGAGCGGCGCGCAGATGATCGCGGGCCTGCGCGGTGATGACCCCGGCGCTGCAGGCGTCAAACTTGCCCCAATATTGCGCCCAGGTAAACGGCGCGGCCTTGCTGCCCAGCGGCCATTCATTGACCGAGGTGAAGCGCCGCCCATCCTTGAGGGTAATGTGAACCTCGGTTGGAAATTCGCCCTCCAGCCTGTCCACCGGGTGGCGGTGGATGATCGGGAACAGGCCGCGCACATCGGCGCCCATCACCCGTTCAGGCGTGAAATCCGCCAGCGTGCAATCGCCGCGCGCAAGGATGCAGCCGACCGCATATTCGGCGGAAAACTTCGCTTCCAGCGGGGTTTGCGGATCGGTGTAGAAGACATTGTTGAAATGCACGCGCGGCATATGCAGATCCACGCTGGCGACGGCATCAGCGCCAAACCCGTGGGTCTGCATCAGGTGCTGCACCCCGTCCATCGCGCGGTGGATCGCGCCGCAGGTGGGAAACCGCTTCACCCGGAACTTGTGCGCGGTGATCAGCAGCGGATCGCCCACATTGTCGAGTTCAAACCGCAGGTTCTGACCATGTTCGATATGGGTGATGGTATCGCGCAATTCTTCGTAATCCGGCCCCACCATCAGCCGGTTCATCCCGGTGGGCCCGTCCAGCGTATCGCGCCCGGCGGTGATCCCGGCGCGCGCCATGCTGGCCGCCATGATCCCGCCCTTGGCCGCCAGCCCGGCGTGAACTGGCTTCATCTCGGTGCCGAACTGGCTCATGAACCCGGCCGACATGCTGGTGGCAATCGACAGCGCGCGCGCGCAGGCGGCGGCGTCAAGCTTCATCAGCCGCGCTACCGCCGCCGTGGCCCCCATCACCCCGACGGTGGCGGTGGCGTGCCAGCCGCGGTTGCGGTGCGCGGGGTTCAGCCCCTGTCCGATCCGCCCAAGGATTTGCAGCCCGACAATATAGGCATCAATGCAGGCCGCGCCCGAAAGCCGTTCCTGCTCGGCAATCGCCATGATCGCGGGCAGCAGCACGGTGGTGGGGTGGGCCTTTGGCGGATCGAAATTGTCATCGAAATCGAGCACGTGGGCGATCGTGCCATTGACCATCGCGGCCCACGGTGCAGCCAGCATCTGCGGCTGACCGATCACGGTGCAAGGCCCGCTGCCCCACGGGGCGAGGGTGGCGAACAGTTTGTGCGCCACCGGTTCTGCCGCGCCGGGCACCATCACCGCCAGCGTATCGACAAATTCGCGGTGCGCCCAGTCGCGCGCATCGTCAGGCCAGCGATCCGGCACGTCAGCAATCCATGCGCCATAGATATCAAGCGGATTGGTGTTCACGTTGTTCGCCTCGGCCCGGTTGCGCCCGTTTGTGCACAGTCGCAGGGCCGATAGCTATGCCGCGCTCATTGCACAAGCATTGCGCCGGTAACGTCACCTGTCCGGAAGCTGGAATTCGATCACTTCGGATGTCGCGCGCCTGATCCCGAAAATCCGCCAGCGCCCCTCCAACGATGTGGGATCCCACGCCCACGCCTGCCCGGCGAGCGGCGCGGGGATTGTGCCGACCCATTCGAGCACGGCGCCCTGTTGCGGCAAGCGCAGCTGATAGATTTCAGGTTCATCATGCCCGGTCAGATACAGCAAGCCATCGGGCCCGAATGCGCCGCCCGATGCGCTCATCGGGGCGAGCGCCGCCAGAACATCGGCGGGCAGGGCATAGCTGGCAATTTCCTGCCAATTGTCGTCCAACTGCGCGATCCGGGTGAAACGGTGATCGCGCCCCGGCTCACCGCCGCGCTGGCCATAATTGGCAAAGCCCGCCCACCAATGGCCTTCGTGCCGAACCAGCCAGGTCAATGATCCCGCGCGCAGGCCCAGCGGGATCGAGCGGATATGGCGCAAGGTGGCAGTGTCGAACACCTCAACCGAACTCGCCATCGGCAGATGCGGGAAGTTGGAATGGGCGCATACCAGCTCAGCCGCGATCACCGCGCAGCTATTGATGTGCACGATGCGCCGCCCGCCGCGTGCGGCATCCGCATCACCCACCCATTCGGCGACTTTCGCCCCGTCAGAACGGCGATATTTGCCGATCCGCGCGTTGGTGATGGCATAGAAATGCGCATCATCCACCGCCGCGCCCTGCCGCGCCTCGGGTGCCTGCCAGCTGTGCAACACGGTGGCAGGCGCGGATACCGGCGGGCGCACCTGCTCAGCATCGCTGTCCTGCGCGTGGGCCGGGGCGGTGAGGGCGGTCAGCGCGCCCAGTACAATCAACCCCCGCATCACAGCTTCGCCGATACGCCGATAGAGAACGCCCGGCCAAATTCCGCCGCTTCCTGCAACAGATCACGGTTCGGCCCGGTGAGTTCGATTCGCCCGCTATCGGTCAGGTTTTCGCCTTCGACAAAGATTTCGACATTATCGGTCAGGCGATAGCGCAATTGCGCATCCACCGTGGTGCGTGATTTCCAGAACTGGTCGGCATCGGGGATGGTGGAATTGATCGTTTCCAGATAGCCGCCAGTGTAATTATAGGCGACGCGCGCCTGGATCGGCCCCTTGTCAAAATAGATCGCAGCGTTGGTCGTCCATTTGGGTTGGAAGAAAAACCCGCGGTTCCGTGGCCCGGCGGCGGTCAGCACGGTCAGATCACTATCGACATAGGTGGCGTTGAGGTTGACGCCGAGCCCGTCAAACGGCGCGGGCAGGAAGGTCAACGGCTGCTGGATAGCGGCTTCAACCCCCAGCAATTCGGCGCTTTGGGCATTGAACGGCTGCGAGATTTCAACCTCTTCCGGCCCACGCCCGACATCGAGCGTTTCCACCACGGTGAGGGTGAAAATCTCGTTCGAAATATCCTTGTAGAACACGCCGAGCGATACCAGCCCGCCATTGCCGGTGAAATATTCGAGCGACGCGTCAAGCCCGTCGCTCTTGCGCGGGCTGAGGCCGGGATTGCCGCGGCTGACCGTGGGCCTCGTCCCGGTGGCAAAGCTGACGGTTTCTGCGGCGGTCACGCTGCCAAAATCGGCACGGCTGATGGTGGTGGTATAGGCCGCGCGGATGACGAAATCGTCGGTGACATCCCAGCGCAGATGGACGCTGGGCAGCCAATCATTGGTGGAGCCATCGGCATTGGCCGGTTCGATCACCCCGTTGACCACGCGTGATGCGGCGCTCGACGTTTCGGTGCGTTCATAACGCAATCCGCCCAGCAGCGTTACCGGGCCGGTGGTCACGCGGCCCTGAAGGAAACCGGCGTAAATATCCTCGTCCACGGTAAAGTCGGACACGATATTGTTTTCAACCGCGCGGAACGAAGACCGGTTGGCGTTGAAGAACGCAGTGGTGAAAGTGCGGTCAACCACCAGATCAAACCGCTGTCCGCCGATTACCTCCATCGGATTGCGGGTGAATGCTCCGTCGAGCGTGTAAACCAGGCCCGAGGCCGGATCGACGGTAAAGGTGGTCTGATCCTGATCGCTGACGTGATCGGTGCGGCGATAGAGGCCGCCAGCCTTCACTTCGTAATCAAAGCTGCCGCTTTCCTGTGCATAGGTCAACGCGCCGCGCAATTCATACACATCCTGATCGACGGTCGCGAGCGTCTCATTGCGGCTGACATGGATGTGGCGGGCCGGATCGGCAATCGCGCTCGGGTTGATCGGGAAGAAGTTGAAGAAGAAATCGCTGCTGTCGAAATTGAACCCGAAATCGGTGCCGGTTGGCGTGCGGAAGGCTTCGGACGCATTGCGCTGGCGGCCATGCGCGCCCGAATAGATGGCGTCCACATCCACCCGCAACGGGCCTTCGCCGCCCCAGGCCAGATTATACTGCGCGTTCCAGATTTCCTGGCGTTGCTGCGGCGTGTTCAGCCCTATCTGGTTGCGGGCGCGTTCAAAGGTGCCGCTGGTCGGGGTCTGATTGGTGATATTGCCGCGCTGCTGGAACCGGTTTTCGTGGCGGGTTTCATCATCGTCAAACCGGTTGAAGGTGCCGAACAGCCGCATGTAGAGATCGGGGTTGGCCTGCCATTCCAGCGACAAGGCCGAACCGAACCTCTCGCGCACGTTGTTATACAGGAACAGGCGGCGTTCCAGCGGAACCGCTATGCCATTGCCGGTCGGGCTGCCGAGTGTGGTCGGCGTGCCGGCGGCGGTGAATTCATTGAAGCTGGGGTTGGCGGTTTCGAACTGGGTGATGTCATAATTGCGGCGCGAATAATCGAGCGCGAGCACCACGCCGAACTGATCATCGCTACCCAACTGGGTGCCTCCGGTCATGTTGGCGCGCCACGACAGGGCATCACGCTCGACATCATTTTGCTGTTCAAACAGAGTATAGGCCGCCGTGCCGGTCAGGAACGGGCGGCTTTCGCTGAACGCGCTTTTGGTCTTGATGTTGATGATCCCGCCAATCGCGTTGGGGTCCATATCGGGGGTCAGGGTCTTGAGCACCGCCATTTCGCTGGCGATGGATGAGGGGATCACGTCGAGCGGGATCGTGCGCGATCCGCCAAGGTCGGCCGAGGCGACGATCGCGCCGTTGATCTGGGTGCGGTTATAGGTTGGTGCCAGACCGCGTATCACCGCGAAACGCGGTTCGTTCTGGTCATTGCGCACCGCCACACCGGGGATGCGCCGCAGCGCTGCCGCCGTGTTGAGATCGGGCAGGCGGCCGATGTCATCAGCCGAAACCCCATCGCTGACCACAAAGACTTTGCGCTTGGCCTCAATCGCGCGCTCTTCGCTCTGGCGAAAGCCGGTGACGACGATTCCTTCGTCGGTTTCTGCAAGATCGTCAGCATTATCGGTCGTTTGCGCATAGACTGGCTGGGCCGCAAGGGCCGCCACTGAGCACACACCTGCAAATAAATAGGCCTTCATCTGATTTCCCCTATCTGCCGGTTGAACCGACATTCCGAATACGCAGGGGCACCTATGCGGCTATTTTTGCGCAGGCGTGGCAAATCAGTGAATGTTTTATGAAATTGAATGCCGGATCATTCATGACTGATCGCAGCAATGGCAAACTATTGTTTCAACGTGAGTCAAAAATGACAATTCTGTAAGTTTTCTGTCAGGTTTTATTTACGACAAATAATTGACAGCGACCCCGTGCACCCCCCAATTTTTACCTCCACCGCGCAATCCTGCGGGTGACACGCGCCGGATTGTGTGTTGTCAGGGGGCATGGCATCCAACCGCAGCCGGGGACACACCGCAGATGAATTTTGATCTCAGCCACGAACACACCATGTTGAAAGATCTGGTCGGCAAGTTTGTGCGCGACCAGTTGATGCCGCTCGAAGCCAGCGTGCTGGCGCGCGAATCCGCCGGGCAGGGCAGCTATCTCACCCCACAGGAAACCGCTGCGGTTGATGCGGTGTCGCGCGAATTGGGCCTGTGGGGGCTCGACGCGCCCGAGGAAGTCGGAGGCATGAACCTGCCGATGGTGGCGATGGTTGGCGTGAACGAGGAATTGGGCCGCACCGCTGTGCCCTATACCCTGCCGCCCGATTCCCCCAATCTGCGGATGCTGATGGTCGCCGCCGATGAACGCCAGCGCGCCGCCTATCTGGAACCCTATGTGCGCGGCGAGACCATCTCTGCCATCGGCATTTCCGAACCCGGCGCGGGGGCCGATCCGGCAGGCATGACCACCTTGGCGGTTGAGGACGGCGATGACTGGATCATCAATGGCCGCAAGATCTGGATCACCCGCGGGGCAGAGGCGGATTTCACCATCCTGATGGCCGTGACCGACAAGAACCCCAATGGCCGCAACGCGATGTCGGCCTTTCTGGTTGACCGTGATACCCCCGGCTTCAACGTGCTGCGCAAGATCCCGATGATCGATGGCACCGCGACCTATGAAATCGTGCTGGAGGATTGCCGCGTACCGGGGTGGAAACTGCTCGGCACGCGCGGGCAGGGGTTTGCGCCGATGCAGGTGCGGCTGGGCACGCGGCGGATCGAGATGGCATCATGGGCGATCGGCATGGCCAGCCGCGCGCTCGACATGATGGTGGATTACGCCCCGCAGCGCACCACCTTTGGCAAGCCATTATCGGCGCGTCAGACGGTGCAGAACTGGATCAGCGACGCCGCGACCAAAATCCACGCGATGCGGTTGATGACCTATGACTGCGCGTGGAAAATCGACGAAGGCCGCGATACCCGCAGCGAAATCTCGATGATCAAGAGCTTCTGTATCGAAAGCGCTTACGAGATAGTCGATCACGCGATGCAGATGTTCGGCGCGATGGGGATGACCCGCGAATTGCCGCTTTACCTCATGTCCAACAAACTGCGCACCATGCGCATCTATGACGGGCCAAGCGAGGTGCATAACTGGGTGGTGGCGCGCCAATTGCTGGGCACGCGGGAATGATCCGGGCATGAGCGAATGGATTGATACAGCGCGCGCCAGCCTTGGCGCGGCGCGCGATTATGCCGAGGCGGTGCGGGCAGCAGTGTTGTACGCGGTTGCCCCTGACGGCGCGCCGCAGCCTGCGCTGATGGCGCGCGAACAGCACGGCGTGCATGGCTTTGCGTGGATCGCGGCAAGCATCGCTGCGCTGGAGGCGACGCTCGATTGGGCCGTGCGGGCCGATGCGGCGGGGCAGTTTGGCGAGGCCGAAGAACTGACACTGCGGATCGGGTTTGGCGAATACCTCGCGCAGATTGCCAGCGGATTGCCGATGAGCGCGAGCGAGGTGGTGCGCCCATCGGCGTTCGGCACCGGGGCTGAGGCGCGCGCGCTGTCAGCGTATCCGGCAGTTGCGCGCCTGCTGGCCGATGGCAGCACGCCCGATACCCGCGCCGCGCTTACTGCATTGCTGGCCGATGGCGTGCGCCCGGATGAGGGATTGGGGGACGCAACGCTCGATCTGATTCGTCAGCAATTTCGCGCCTTTACCGCGCAGCAAATTACGCCTTTCGCGCATCAGTGGCACCTTGCCGATGCGCTGATCCCCGATGCGGTGATCGCGGAAATGGCCGCGCTTGGCGTGTTCGGCATCTGCATCCCCGAAGACCACGGCGGGCTGGGGCTGGGCAAGCTGGCGATGGCGGTGGTGTCCGAAGAATTGTCGCGCGGGTGGATTTGTGCCGGATCGCTTGGCACGCGATCCGAAATCGCAGGCGAGCTGATCGCGGCCAATGGCACGCCGCAGCAAAAGGCGCGGTTTCTGCCGCGTATCGCCGATGGATCGTGCCTGCCCGCTGCCGTGTTCACCGAACCCGATACCGGCAGCGATCTTGCCAGCGTTCGCACCCGCGCCGAACGGCAGGCCGATGGCAGCTGGCGGGTTACGGGGGCGAAAACCTGGATCACCCACGCCGCGCGCGCTGATTTGATGACGATGCTGGTGCGCAGTGACCCCTCGCGCCCCGGCTATGCGGGCCTTTCGATGCTGCTGGCGGAAAAGACGCGCGGCAGCGAAGCCGCGCCGTTCCCCGATGCCGGGATCGACGGCAGCGAGATTGCCGTGCTCGGCTATCGCGGGATGAAGGAATATGCGCTGGGGTTTGATGGCTTTGCGGTCGCCGCGGATGGCCTGCTGGGCGGGGCGGAAGGGCAGGGCTTCAAACAGCTGATGCGCACCTTTGAAGGCGCGCGCATTCAAACAGCCGCGCGTGCCATCGGTGTGGCGTGGAACGCTTTTGATCTGGCGCTCGATTATGCGCAGGGGCGCAAGCAGTTTGGCGCGGCGCTGACGCAGTTTCCGCGCGTGTCGGACAAGCTGGCATTGATGGCAGTAGAAATCGTGATGGCGCGCGAACTGACCTACTATGCCGCGCGGGCCAAGGATCGCGGTGCGCGCTGCGATATCGAAGCGGGGATGGCCAAACTGCTCGGCGCGAGGGCGGCATGGAGCGCGGCGGATAATGCCGTGCAGATCCACGGCGGCAATGGCTATGCGCTGGAATACCCGATCAGCCGGGTGCTGTGCGATGCGCGGATTCTCAACATCTTCGAAGGCGCGGCGGAGATTCAGGCGCAGGTGATCGGCCGCGGCCTGTTGGGCGGCCAACAATAGCGGGAGGGGGCGCCTTAAATCGCGCGCCGTAACGGCTGGGTTGTGACCGGCTGGGCCAGCACCGCGTGGACAAGATCAACATGGCGCGGGCGATCCCCACGGCGTTTCAGCAGCCGGTTTATCCGCGTGACCAGCACGAACGGATCGAACGGTTTTGTCAGGAAATCCTGCGCGCCGGCATAAATCGCCTGCGCCTCATCCTCCTCGCCGCTGATGGTGGTGAACATCACCACCGGCAAATCATACAGCAACGGCGAAATGCGCAAGCGGCGCAGCAGCGAAAGGCCGGATTCGCCCGGCATCGCCTGATCGAGCAGTAGGACGTCGGGCCGCTTGCGATGCACGCAATCCCACGCTGCCTCGGCGCTGGTCACCCAGCCGCAGGCATGGCCGGCATCGATCAGCACTTCGCTGGCGAGTCCGGCGATCAGTTCATCATCATCGGCAATCAGGATTCGGGCCATAGGTGCGGGCTTTTGCGAAGTGGGTGTGTTGGAAAATGCACCATTAACTATGGCGGGTTCCGGCGGGCTTGGCTTGACCCCTCGTAGAGTTCCCTAGACCCTGGCTTGACCCCACCTAGACCCCTCTTAGACCGGCCTTGCCCCCGTCTTGGCACCCTGTCAGTGTCGGGGTGATGATTCGTGAAAACCTTGGCGATCCGCCCAACATTGCCCGATCCGGCCCGTTTTATATTACGCAAGGCATTCATAATCTTAGGGATTATGGCGGCTATGCAGTGCCCGGCGGGGCGCGGGTGCGCAGCGGGGTGCTGTTCCGGTCGGGCCAGCATATGGAGGCGAGCGACGCCGATCTTGCGCTGATCCACGCGCTTGATATCCGCACGGTGATCGACCTGCGCGGGGTGAGCGAGCGGGAGGGCTTTCCATGTCGACGCCATCCGAACTTTGCCGCGCAAGTGATTGTGTTTGATGGTGAAACAACCAATTCTCCACCCCACGAAGGCGGCGGCGGGCAGGTGGTGATGACCCCCGAAAAGGCGCGGCAGCGGATGCTGGCGGTGTATCGGCGGATGCCGGTCAACCCTGCGATGATTGCGATGTTTACGCGATATTTCAATGCTTTGGATGAACGTGAAGGCGGATCTCTGGTGAATTGCTTTGCCGGAAAAGACCGCACCGGGATCGCCGCCAGCCTGCTACTCCACACGCTCGGCGTCCACCACGATGATGTGGTGGCCGAATTTCTGCGCACCAATGATGCTCCCACCCGCGATGTGCTCGAACGCCAGTCGCTCCCCCGGATGGAGGCGTATTATGGCGCCATCGAGCCCGAGGCGTTGCACAATCTTATGGGCGTTTTACCAGAGTATATAGATACTTATATTGCAGAGATAACGCGCGATTACGGTTCGCTCGACACCTATCTCGCGCAGAAATTAGGTGTGGATGAGGCGCGGAAACAGCGCCTCAGAGCAAAGCTGGTGGCGTGACAATCGCGCTGCGTGCTCCCATATCGCGGGTCTGTTATTCACTGGAAGGCAAATCGTAATGGCCACCCACCACACCAAAATGCTGATCATCGGTTCCGGCCCGGCGGGCTATTCCGCTGCGATCTATGCCGCGCGCGCAATGCTGAAACCCATTGTTGTTCAAGGACTTCAGCCCGGCGGCCAGCTTACCATTACCACCGATGTCGAAAATTACCCCGGCTTTCGCGAGGTGGTGCAAGGCCCGTGGCTGATGGAGGAAATGAAGGCGCAGGCCGAACACGTCGGCACACGGATGATGTGGGACACCATCGTTTCGGTTGACCTCGAAAACGGCCCGCCGTTCCGCGCGATTGGCGACAGCGGCGATGAATATATTGGCGAAACTCTGGTGATCTGCACCGGCGCGCAGGCCAAGTGGCTGGGCATTCCGGGTGAGATGGAACTGGGCGGCAAAGGCGTATCCGCCTGCGCGACGTGTGACGGGTTCTTCTATCGCGGCAAGAAGGTGGCGGTGATCGGCGGCGGGAATACGGCGGTGGAAGAGGCGCTGTATCTCACCAACCATTCCGACGACGTGACCCTGATCCACCGCCGTGACAGCCTGCGGTCGGAAAAGATCCTGCAGGAACGCCTGTTCGCCAATCCCAAGATTAAAGTTCTGTGGAACAAGGCAGTAGAAAGCTTTGTGGCTGGCGATAATGGCATGCTCCACCACCTCGCGCTCAAAGATACGGCGACGGGTGAGGCGTCCACCATCGAAGTGGACGGTGCGTTTGTCGCGATCGGCCATGCGCCTGCGACCGAACTGTTCAAGGGCAAGCTACCGATGGACGAAGGCGGCTATCTGCTGACCGAACCCGGCACCCCGAAAACCGCGATCCCCGGCGTGTTTGCAGCCGGGGACGTGACCGATCATGTCTACCGGCAGGCGGTCACCGCAGCAGGGATGGGTTGCATGGCGGCGCTCGACGGCGAACGCTATCTCGCCTCATTGTCCTACGGAAAAGAGCAGGTTAGCAAGGTGGCCGTGTAGGGTTATCGCAAGCTAACCTTGTTTGAAGTTCGCGCAATTGACCAACTCCGCTGGTGTTATGAAATATGCCTCCAAGGTATCCGGGGCTTCTTCAAGTGTTATTGTGCCATCGCCTTCGTCTCTGAATCTGAAAACGTCGCCGGCGCGGCCCTTAACAATGACAGATCCCCCCTCTCTGAATTGGGTCTTGAGGTTTGGCCATTCTTCCGCGACGGATCCTAGGGACGCAAGTTGAACGCGGTCGCTATCGACCCCAAGCACCATTAAATTTCCACGGCACGTGAATTCGGCCATTTGGGGAGATGTCCACACACCTCTGGAAAAATCGCTTTCACCGCAACCAACAAGTGCAAGTGCACCAAGTAGCACACCAAAACGATATTTTTGCTTTAACATAATGACTTGCTCCCTTTTTTGAGCGTTTGCGGTAATTATCCGAGCCTGAGGCAGTCGCAATGCCAAACGGCGCGGGTTATCGGGTCTTGACCTTAGAATACCGCCAGCGCGGCGTGCAGGATCAGCGCGATCAGCACCAGCGATGACAGGGCGAACAGCGCAAACCGCACGATCACGCGGTTTACCGTCGCCTGCACGATGCTGTGCGCCACCCGAAGGGCGACATAGGCCCAGGCGAGCATGGTGTTGAACCCGTCGCCCTGTCCGATGATCGCCAGCACGATTGCCACCGCGTAAAACAGCGTCGGCGCTTCGTGCAGGTGGTTGTAATTGTCCGCCTTCCAGCTGACGGTATCGGGCAGTTTGGCGCGCAGGCTTCCCCCGTCGCCGCCGATCAGGTTCTTGGAGTCGATCCCGGCGGCGTTCATCGCCGGGATGCGGGTGGCATACATCCACAGCCACATCACCATCGTCCACGCCAGCAGCGCGACGACGGGCTGCAAGATATCCATTCCGATCATGGTGTTTTCCTTAAACCGGCAATGCGGAAGGGTCGGCCAGCAACGTCGCCATCACCGCGCGTACTGCCAGAACGATCAGCGCGATCGTGCTGGCCAGGAACAGCGCAAACCGCACCGGCACCGCGTTGACGAGGTTCTGCCACAGCGAATGCACAATCCGCAGCGCGACATACACCCATGCCAGCGTCACATCGAGCGCGCCCGGCCCCATTACCGCCAAGATCAGCACCGTCGCATAAAACAACGTCGGCTGTTCGTGCAGATGGGTGTGATTATGCGCGGGCCAGTTGGCTTTGTCAGGGATGACGCCTTCCAGATCACTGCCGCGCGCGCCCGGTTTGGCGGCGAGCAGTGATTTATCTTCAATCTTGGCAATCGCCCCGAACCGCGCGGGAATGATCCACAACAATACTATCAAAGTCCACACCACCAGCACGGCAGCGGGCGCGAGCATTTGCGCTTGCATCGTCGGATCCCCTCTCAAAAGTTCCAGCCGATACCTGCGAGCGCGGCGATGGATTGTCAATTGCACCTATTATGCGGCCAGGACGTGCAGCTGGAAATAGCCGAGCGCGCCGCGCGTGCTGGTGAGCTGCAGACCGCGTGCGGCGGCGATGCGCACTGCAACCGCGCCCATGTCATCGCGCGGTGCGACGTGGAACTTGGCGAGCCATGCCCTCAGCAATCCGGCGAAGGGACGCGGCAGGCCCGTTAGGTCGCCGAAATCCACCACGTGCAACGCGCCGCCGGGGGCCAGCAGGCTTGCGGCGTGATCCAGCGCCCCTTGCCAATCGGGGATCATCGACAGCGAATAGGACAGCACGACCCGGTCAAACTGCGGTTCGCCCAGCAGCGCCGCTGCGTCAAACGAACAGGCATCGCCTTCGCCCAGCCGTGCCTCGGCTCCCAAGGCGGCGCGCGCGCTTTTGAGCATTTCCGCCGAAATATCGAGGCCGTAGAGCCGCACGCCCGGCCACGCTTTGCCGATCTTGGCCAGATTGCGCCCGGTGCCGCAGGCGATTTCGAGCACGCGCATCCCCGGCTGCGCCGCCAGACCTTTGATCAGCGTATCACGCCCAAACAGGTAATATTTGCGCGTGAAATCATAAATATGCCGCTGCCCGCGATAAACCTCGTCCATCAGCGCGGCATGACCCGAAGGCGCACCTGCGTTCGCCATCAGGCCAACTCGTAAACGTGGACGCCGCCATAGATCGACGAACGATCGCGGCGGGTGAGATCGGCGGAGGTTTCCTCAAGATAACGCCACCGCGACAGGATCGCATCGTTCAGCCGCCCGGGCAGCAGGCTGGGTTCGGCCGCCGTGCGGAACAACACCCGCGCGCCGGGGCGGCTGGCGCGGGTGATCCGGCTCCACAATCCGTCAAGCTGGGCGTTGTTCATCCAGTCCTGCGCATCCAGCAGCACGAAGCGATCCATGCTGGCCTCGTCCCGCTCACCGATCCAGTCGACCATATTGGCGCGGGTGACGTCGATCTGCCCGATCCGTTCGCGCATCACCTCCCAATTGGCGCGCTGCAGATAGGGCGGCAGCGGCGCGCCCTCGGCCCGGCTATATCCGCGCCCGAATGCCTGCCAGGCGAAGTAATTGTCCTTCACCTCGAAATCGCAGGCGAGCTTTTCCAGCCGCCGCCGCAGCACTTCGGCCATGCGTTGATCGCCGGCGAGATGCTCGAATTGCGCGGGCGGGATGCCGAGGCCGAACAGCGAGGCGGGCTGATCGGTCAGCCAGCGGATGAACTTCTTTTCGAATAACGGGGCCAACTCGCGTTCAAACACATCGCGCTGTTCTTCCAGCGTTTGCGCTTCAAGCACCTTGCCCAGATCGATCTTGTAGAGTTTGGCAAACACATGGGCGAGGCCGATGAAATTGCCGAGCAAACCCTTTTTGTAGATGCCCTTGGTGAAATACGAAATGCGCCTTTGTCCGCGAATGTCGCGCTTTTCCCAATAGGCGCGGCTTTCCGCGTCCAAGTGTGGGGCGATCATGGATTTATAGACCGCGTTGTTTTCCTTGTGATCGGCATGGGCGAAAAAGCGGTGAAAGCGTTCGTAATTGGGCAGATGCCTGATCGCCGCGATCTTGAGCCGCCCCAGCGCCACGTGGGCGTGGTTGAGATCGACCGCCGTCACGCTTTCGGGGTTCGCGGTGAGATAGGACAATGCGTTGCAACTGCCGCTCGCAATGCACATCACGCGGCTGTCAGGCTGGATGGCGAGGCCTTCCATGTCGACCACCGGGTCTTCCCAGATCTGGGCATAGACGAGGCCGTTGAACGCCAGCGCAAATGCCTTGTCTAACAGTTTATCGCCCATCCTTGCATCCTTGCGGATCACCGCGTCTTCGATGATGCGCTTTGCCTGTGTGGCCATGTGGTCTGGTTCCTGTGTCACGTGAGACCCTTGCCATATTTTGCCCGCGTGTCGGCAATGTGACGGTATCCACAGCTAGCCAGCCCCGGCAAGGGTGCGGGCAAACGCCGCCGGATCGGCATTGCCGCCGGTCAGCATGATGACCGTGCCATCGTCCACCGGCACCTTGCCCGCCAGCGCCGCTGCCAGCGCCGCCGCGCCGCCGGGTTCAACCACCAGTCGCAGATGGGAAAAGGCAAACCGCTGCGCATCGCGCACTTCGGCATCGGTTACGGCCACCCCCGGCTCGGCCCGGCCTTGCAGCAGGCTGAGGTTGAGCGGCTTGGTCGCATTGGGTTGCAGCGCGTCGCAGATGGTTTTGGGCGCATCGGGCGCGGCGTGGACGATTGCACCCGTCGCCATCGACTGACCCACCATGTCCCAGCCGACGGGCTCGACAGGGTGAATCGCGCTTGTCGGCGCACCCAATGCGAGACCTGCTGCCAGCCCGCCGCCGCCGCAGCAGGTAATGATACGGCTGGGCGCGCGGCCAAGTTGCGCGGCGGCCTCAATCGCGGCGCTGCCTTGCCCTTCGATCACCCACGGATCGCCGAATGCGTGAACCAGTGTGGGTTTTGCGTCTTTGGCACGCTCTGCGATCAAATTGGCGGCCACTTCATCGCGATCCTCGCCCCCCTGTTCCTTGGGAGCGCGCTGATACAGCACTACCTCCGCCCCGAGCGCGCGGGTATTGTCGAGCTTCACCTGCGGGGCATCATGCGGCATCACGATGGCCGCGCGGATACCCAACCGTCGCGCTGCCCACGCCACGCCCTGCGCATGATTGCCCGATGATACCGCCACCACGCCTGCCGCGCGTTCTTCCGGCGAGAGGTTGATCAACCGCCACCACGCGCCCCTGATCTTGAACGCGCCGACGGGTTGCAGCACTTCCGCCTTTGCCCAGGCCTGCACGCCATTGATCGTCACCGGCAACAGCGGCGTCGGCGGCAGGATCGCCGCAATCGCATCGGCGGCGGCGACAACCCCTTCGCCGGTCGGTATTCTGACATCAGCCTGGATCATTTGTCCCCATCCATTCATTCGCGTAAGCGCAGCGCAAGATTCGCATTACGAAAGGTTCCTATCATGTCGGCAGCAAAATCCAGCACGGTTCCCAAACCAGTCCTCGTCATCGGTGCGGGCGGGGTCAGTTCGGTCTGCGTCCACAAGATGGCGTTCAACGCGGATATTTTCCCTGAAATCCACTTGGCCAGCCGCACCAAATCGAAATGCGATGCGATTGCGGCTTCGGTGAAGGAACGCTGCGGGCGTGACATCGCCACTTATGAAATCGACGCTGAAGAAGTGCCCGCGATGGTCAACCTGATCCGCAAGACCGGCGCAGAATTAGTCGTCAATCTCGCGCTGCCGTATCAGGATCTGCCGATCATGGACGCCTGCCTTGAAGCGGGGGTCGATTACATGGACACCGCCAATTACGAACCCAAGGACGAGGCTAAGTTCGAATATCACTGGCAGTGGGCTTACCACGACCGTTACAGGAATGCAGGGTTGATGGCGCTGCTGGGGTCGGGCTTTGATCCGGGCGTGACGTCTGTGTTCACCATGTGGCTCAAGAAGCACAAGCTCAAGACCATCCGCCAGCTTGATATTCTCGATTGCAACGGCGGCGATCACGGCCAGCATTTCGCCACCAACTTCAACCCCGAAATCAACATCCGCGAAGTGACCGCCCCTGCGCGCCACTGGGAGAATGGGGAGTGGGTGGAAACCCCGGCGATGCAGGTCAAAACCGAATTCGACTTCGAAGCGGTAGGAAAGAAGAACGCCTACCTGATGTATCACGAGGAGTTGGAAAGCCTCGCCAAGTTCGTCCCCGAACTGGAACGCGCGCGGTTCTGGATGACCTTTGGCGATCAATATATCACCCACCTCACCGTGCTCCAGAATGTCGGGATGACGCGGATTGATCCGGTGAAGTATCAGGGCCGCGACATCATCCCGCTGCAATTCCTCGCCGCGGTGCTGCCCAAGCCCGAATCGCTGGGCGAAACGACCAAGGGCAACACCAATATCGGCGTGATCGCGACAGGCGAAGCACTGGACGGCAGCGGCGAGAAGACATTCTACATCAAGAACATCTGCTCGCATGAAGCAGCCTATGAGGAAACCGGCAACCAAGCGGTAAGCTACACCACCGGCGTGCCTGCGATGATCGGCGCGGCGATGATGGTGCGTGGTGACTGGCAGGGGAAAGGCGTGTTCAATATGGAGGAAATGGACCCCGATCCCTTCACGGAAATGCTAAACGCGCACGGATTGCCGTGGACGGTCGAGGAAATGGCCGGGCCGGTCGGGTTCTGATTTTGACAAGGCTCACGCCACTTCGTCATTGCGAGCGTAGCGAAGCAATCCAGCTTCGGGCATCTCGCGTGATTGCAGCGTCAGACAATGGATTGCCGCGTCGCCCCGAAACGAGTTCGGGACTCCTCGCAATGACGAACGAGAGTGAGTGAAAATGCAAACCAAAGCCGGTGATCCGGGCGCCTTTGCCCATTTTGACCTGTCGCGCGTCGATAGCCCCGCTTTCGTGGTGGACGCGTCCAAGCTGCGTGCCAATTGCCGCGTGCTGGCGGACGTGCGCGATGCGGCGGCGGCTGATGGTGCGGATATCAAGGTGTTCGCTGCATTGAAGGCGTTCTCGATGTGGTCGGCAGCGCCGATCATCGGGGAATATCTTGACGGCGTCTCCACCTCCGGCCTGTGGGAAGCGCGGCTCGCGTCCGAATTTTACGACGGTGAAATAGCCACCTATTCCGCCGCGTTCAAGCCGGAGGAGCTAGAAGAAATCTGCCGCCTGTCGGATCACGTGATCTTCAATTCCCCCGGCCAGCATGAACGCGCGCGGCTGATCCTTGATCACGCCGCTGCCAACGGAGCGGGCGTCAGCATTGGCCTGCGCATCAATCCGCAAGTGCCCACCGGCGAGGTCGCCAAGTACGACCCCAGCGCGCCGGGATCACGCCTCGGCTTCCCGCTCGACCAGCTGACCGAAGAACACATGGAGGGTGTCGAGGGCATCCATTTTCACAATCTGTGCGAACAGGATTTCGAACCACTGAAGGCCACCTGGGACCGGGTGTTTGACGTGATCGAGCCGTTCTTCGGCCAGCTTAAATGGATCAACATGGGCGGCGGCCACCACATCACGCGGGCCGATTACCAGCGCGATGAACTGGTGGAGTTCCTGAAAGACGCGGCCGAAGATACCGGATGCCAGATCATCCTAGAACCGGGCGAAGCAGTCGCGCTCGACGCGGGGATTCTGGTCGGCACGCTGCTGGATACGATGTTCAACGAAGTTCCCGTCGGCATCACCGATATTTCGGCCACCTGCCATATGCCCGATGTGCTCGAAGCGCCCTATCGCCCCGCCATGCTGGGCGAAATCGCTGACCCCGACCTGATCCCGATCCGGTTGGGTGGGCCATCCTGCCTCGCGGGCGACGTGATCGGCGATTACCGCCTGCCGGTGCCTGCGGAGCCCGGCGCACGTTTCGCGTTTCTCGATCAGGCGCATTATTCGATGGTCAAGACCAACACCTTCAACGGGGTGCAATTGCCGAGCATCTGGATGTGGGACAGTGAAAGCGACGCGCTCGATTGCATCAAACGGTTCGATTACGCCGATTTCAGGGATCGCCTCAGCTAGAGCCGGGTTTCAGCACCCGTCCGCGCTCGTTCTGGTTGATTGCCAGCGCTAGCCCCGCCAGCGCGCTGAACTGGCGCGCAGCTTCTTCGGCGCGGGCATGATCGCCGCTGGCGTCAATCGCGCCGCTTTCGAACAGGTTGCGCCCTTCGACCGCGATGATCACCTCGCCTGCACGAAACAAGGCGCGCAGCTCCTTCGCGCCGAAAGCGCTTTCCAGCCGCAACAGGTGTTCGACATAGCCGGGGTGCACCAGCACGCGCGCCTCGACCTGATCATCGCTGAACTGCGTGAACACCTCGCCAAAAGCTGGGTGCACCTGATCCACCTTGTCCAGCCGATGACCATCAAAGCTCACATACTCGCTTGCCCCGCCAAGCCCGAGCCATTTGCGATGCTTGCCTGCGCGTTGCAGCAGGGTGGTTGACCGGAACGGCCGGCCAAACCCCATCTGGATGATCACCCCGCGAAAAACTGTCACCCAGCGGCGGTTCTTGCCCGATCCCCGGCGCTCTTCGAGGTGCGCTTCGTAAAGGTTGAAGCTGTGCCCTTCGAGAGTCCCATGCCAGCGGTCCTCGAAACCGGAACGGTCAAAATCGGGAACCAAGCCATAGGTCTTGGCCGCCTCAAACTCCGCGCCCGGTTCAACTTCATGGTCGTAAGAAACGCCGAAGCTTTCCGCGATGGCCGAATTGATCCCGATCTTGATCGCCTTTTTCGCTTCGGCAATCGGCTGATAACCCCAGATACCGGCGAACATGATACCGCCGAAGGTCATCAGTGCCTTGAGCCCGGTTGGCAGGTCGGGGGCAAACCACACGAACGCGAGCGCGGGCAGCAGGATCACCGCGCCCCACACCCAGCGCGCGCTGGCCTTTGCCTTTGCCGAAGCGCGCATCTCTGCCTGCCCTGCGAGCCATTCGCCCAGCTGACCTTGCATTAGGGTATCAATGTTGGTGCGCATTGCGTCTCCCGCGAGATTCTTTAACCTGTCGGCTCCATAGTAGCGGATAGTGGTTAAAGGGGGTTACAATGGATTTTATGGTCTGGGTGGTTTTAGCGGTCGTAGCCCTTTTGGCTTTGCTGGTGATCGGGATCTACAACAATCTCGTCGGCCTGCGGCAGAGTGTGCGGCAAGGCATCGGCGATATCGATGCGCAGCTGCGTCAACGCCATGATCTGATCCCCAATCTGGTTGAGGCGGTCAAAGGCTATGCCGGACATGAGGCGTCAACGCTCGAAGCAGTGATCGCCGCGCGCAATGCGGCGGCAAATAGCGAGCCTTCTTCAGGCAGCGAGCAAAAGCTGCGGGTCGCGCTCGATAATCTGCTGGCTTTGGGAGAGGCCTATCCCGATCTTAAGGCGAGCGCGAATTTCCAGTCGCTCCAGACCGAACTCGGCGATGTCGAGGATAAGCTCGCGGCTGCCCGCCGGGCGCTGAATGCTGCCGTGGCGCGGTTCAACAGCGCGCGCGAATCGTTCCCGGCTGTGTTGTTTGCCGGCGCGCTTGGTTTCGCCGAGGCGGATTTCCACCGGCTCGATGACAGCGAACAGGGTAGCGTCGATCAGGTGCCGCGCGTAACCTTCTGAACGCGCGGGAAACTGCAAAATCCGCAGGTTTAAGTCACATTCCGGTCGTGTTTGTAGGGTTGCCTCAGAAAAGCAACATTCCGCCCCGGTGCGGCCCATTTTTCGATTGCAATTCGGCCCGCAAGCCCTATTTGCGCCGTTCCCGCTGCCCCAAGGGGACTTCCTAACCGCAAGGCAGCTTGTCGTTTTATGGTTTTCACAAACCGTTTCGGGGGTCCCTTGAGTTGCACATCTATACCGACGCTCAGGCTGTAGTTCGCGCGCTTTCGCCGGACGAACCCGTAATTCTCAACCGCCCGCACGCCGCGCGGCGCGCCGCCCGTTTCTTCGTCGAGAAGTTTCCGGGCAAGGTGCTCTATGCGGTGAAGGCCAACCCCGCGCCTGATTTGATTTCTGTGCTGTGGGATGCAGGCGTGACCCATTACGATGTCGCTTCGATTGCCGAAGTGCGGCTGGTGCGCGCGATTTTGCCGCAGGCGGTGCTGTGCTTCATGCATCCGGTAAAGACCCCGGCGGCGATCAGCGAAGCCTATTTCCAGCACAGCGTGCGCACCTTCAGCCTCGATTCGCTTGAGGAACTGGAAAAGATCGTCGACGCCTGCCGCCATCCCGAAACCGGCGAAGCGCCGCGCGACCTGCGCCTGTGCGTGCGGCTGCGGGTGTCGTCCGAATATTCGGAGCTTTCGCTGGCCAGCAAGTTCGGCTGCGACCTGATCGAAGCGCCTGGGCTGCTCCAGCAGGCCCGCCAGCATTGCGACTGGCTGGGCGTGTGTTTCCATGTCGGCAGTCAGGCGATGACGCCGTTCGCCTTCGTGCAGGCGCTAGACCGCACCCGCGCCGCGATTGCGGAAGCATCGGTGGTGATCGACATGATCGACGTGGGCGGGGGCTTTCCCAGCGCCTATCCCGGCCTCGAACCGCCGCCGATGGAAGATTACTTCGCGATCATCGCCAAGCATTTCGAGGCGTTGCCGATCGCCTATAACGCCGAACTGTGGTGCGAACCCGGCCGGGCGCTGAGCGCGGAATACAGTTCGATGATCGTGCAAGTGAACAAGCGCCGCGGCGAAGAACTCTTCATCAACGACGGTGCCTACGGCGCGCTGTATGACGCCGCGCACGTCGCGTGGCGCTTCCCGGTGCGCGCGCTTGAGGATGATCTGATCGAAGCCGACGCGGATTTCGCCTTCTACGGCCCGACCTGCGACGATGCCGATTACATGAAAGGCCCCTTCGCGCTGCCGGCCGACATTCAGGCGGGCGATTACATCGAAGTCGGCATGATAGGCGCGTATGGTGCCGCGATGAAAACCGGCTTCAACGGCTATGGCGCGGCGCAGGTGGTGACCGTGGCCGACGAGCCGATGATGAGCCTGTTCAACGGCACCCGCGTGCGCGAAGCCAGCGATAACGTGGTGAGCTTGCGGTAAGGGATGCCGTTCCGCGCTGCGGGATGGTTTCGACCCCGTTTCGGTCATTGAGCGTGACGCGCCAGGGTCGCTTGTGGAGCGACTTGACCTCATTGCCTACTTGGCAGATGGATAAAAGGCCATGCTGTCGCAGAAAACCCGATATGCCATTCGCGCGATGCAGCATCTTGCCGACCACTACGGCGAGGGCCCGATTCAGCTCGCCGTCATCGCCGAAAAGCAGAACATCCCGGCCAAATTCCTGACCGTGATCCTGTCCGAACTTACCCGCTACGGTCTCGTTGCTTCGCGCCGTGGACGTGATGGGGGCTATTGGCTGGCGATTGCTCCGGTGGACATCACCTATGGCGATTTGATCCGCCATATGCGCGGTTCGCTCGCGCTGGTGCCCTGCGCCAGTCGCTATGCCCATGAAAAGTGCAAGAATTGCCTAGACGAAGGCGAATGCCGGACGCGCGCCTTGCTGCTGGATGTGCGCGACCGGACTGCCCAGATCCTTGACGCCATTCGGTTGTCTGATCCGATTATGCCGGTGGCGCCCTTTTCCCAGGACGGCACCTGAGCCAAGCTTTCAATCGCTCCGGCCTACAAACCCAACCTTTCACCGCCGGACAGAAAATCTTTTGCCTTACCCTATTGTCAATTAATTCACTTGGGTTTAATTCCTGCGCTGCAAACGCAATTCGCGCAAGGAAAGGCCCGATAATGGACCATGACAAGAAACACGGTGATCGCGAGGGGGTTTTGCCCGAGGCGCTGGCCGTGGTCAGCGAAGCGCTGTCGCGCCTGCGCTATGGCGCAATCCAGCTTACCGTCCATGACGGCCGGGTGATGCAGATCGACGTGACCGAAAGAAAGCGTCTGAACGACTGACGGCTCCAGCCGCAGCCGATCATCACCAATACCATGAACTTAACACAAACAGGGACCCGCAGACCGGACCACCGGATGCATGCCCGCTTGCAAAGGCGAAACCATGTATCCGATTTCTCTCCGCTGCACTTTGCTGCTTGGCGCGGCGTTGGCCGCGATCACTCCCGCTGCGGCCTTCGCGCAGGACGAGGCGGCGTCCGATGATGCCGGCTCAGAAGCACAGGCCTCATCAGGCAACGACATCATCGTTACCGCGCGGCGCCGTTCCGAAACCGCGCAGGAAATCCCGCTCGCCATATCGGTCATCGGCGGCCCGCAGATCGAATCGACCGGGGCGTTCAATATCGACCGCGTCCAGCAGCTCGCCCCGACGCTTCAGCTGTTTTCGTCGAACCCGCGCAACACCGCGGTCAATATCCGCGGGCTTGGCGTGCCATTCGGGCTTACCAGCGACGGGTTCGAACAGGGCGTCGGCATCTACATCGACGATGTCTATTACGCCCGCGTTGCCTCAGCCACGTTCGACTTTGTCGATATTGACCAAGTGGAGGTGCTGCGCGGCCCGCAAGGCACGCTTTATGGCAAAAACACCACAGCGGGCGCGATCAACATCAGGACTAAACAACCGACCTTCGATCTGGAAGGCAGCGCCGAGGTGAGCGTCGGCAATTTCAGCTTCAAGCAGGCGCGCGCCGCCATTTCCGGCCCGCTGTCGGATACACTGGCCGCGCGCGTTGCGGTGTCCACGACCGACCGGACCGGCACCCTGTTCAATGTGACCACGGGGCAAGACCTCCAGAGCCTCGACAATATCGGCCTGCGCGCCCAGTTGCTGTGGCAGCCCAATGATAATCTGCGGGTGACGCTGGCGGGTGATTATAACAAGCAGGATGCCAATTGCTGCGGATCGGTGTTCGTGCGCACCGTATCCACCCAGCGCCCGCTCAACCGGCAGTTTGCTGCGCTTGCCGCCGCGCAAAATTATGCACCGCCTAGCACAAACCCATTTGATCGGCTGAGCGATCTCGATGCCAACCTCAACGCGGGCAACACGATCGGCGGGCTTGCTTTGCGCATCAACTGGGACATTGGGCCGGGCACCTTCACATCAATCACCGCATGGCGGACGTGGGACTGGAAGCCCGAGAACGACCGTGACTTTACCGGCCTGCCGATCGTGACTCTGTCGCAGAACCCGTCGCAGCAGGATCAATACACGCAGGAATTCCGCTACGCCTATGATGGCGATAAGATCGACTTTGTGGTCGGGGCTTTCGCCTTTGATCAGCGGATCGACACACAGGGACTGGAAGGGCACGGGCCAGCGTCAAGCCGCTGGACGATCAACCCGAGCAACCCGCTGTCGAACGATCCCACCGTGCTTGACGGGCTCACTGCGCGCAACACGCAGTTTCTCGAAAGCACCAGCCTTGCGCTGTTCGGGCAGTTGAGCTCGCGGGTGACAGACGCGTTGACGATTCAGCCCGGCGTGCGGCTAAATTATGATGAGAAAGAGGGCTTTTTCCAGCGGCGCGTGTTTACCGGGGATGGCACCGAACTGCTCGGAACCGAAACCGATGCCCGCAGCCGAGCGCAGTTGGCGGTGTTTACCCCGCAAGTCAGCGGGCCCAAGGATACCGACTGGAACCTCACCTATGATCTGACGCTGAACTATGAACTTGCGCCCGATGTGCGGGCCTACGGCACCTATGCGCGCAGCTTCAAGACCATCGGGATCAACCAAAATGGCCTGCCCACCGATGCCAATGGCGTGCCGATCGAAGAAGCGGGTTCGATCCTGCCGGAAAAAGTCGATCACTTCGAATTGGGGCTGAAAACGCAATTCTGGGGTCGCCGCGCGACGCTCAATCTCGCGGCATTCCGCACCGACATTAGCGACTTTCAGGCGACCGTGACCAATGGCCAGTTCGGCGTGTTGCGCGGGTTTCTGGCAAATGCGGATAAGGTCCGCTCGCAAGGGCTTGAGGCAGATTTCACCATCAGGCCCAGCGAACGGTTCAACGCTTACATCAGCGGTGCCTACACCGATGCGAAATATGTCCGCTTCGTCGACGCGCCATGCCCGGTCGAATTGCGCGGCGGCACCACTGCCGCGCCGGGCCAGACCCCATCCGCCCCCGGCACGCCCGGCGGGATCAGTCCTGCCAACTGCGACATTTCCGGCCAGCGCCTGCCGGGCGTGTCCAAGGTGGCTTTCTCGTTCGGCGCCGAGGGCAATGTCCCGGTGCGCCTGCTTGACCGCGATGGTGAGGTCTACCTTGGCTATGATGGCAGCACCCGGTCAGACTTTTTCTCCAATGCCTCACCGTCCGAGGCGACGCGGATCGAAGGGTATCACCTATCCAATTTCCGCTTTGGCTTCCGAACCGATTCCGGGCTCAACATCTTTGGTTGGGTCAGGAATGCCTTCGACAAGAACTTCTTCCAGCAATTGTTTGTCGGGCCGGGCCAGACCGGTCTGATCGCAGGGCTGCCGGGCGATCCGCGCACCTGGGGCGGAACAATCAGCACCCGTTTCTGATCTTTCCGTCCGTTTCACAGAGAGGACATACCTCATGCCTGATTTCACCGAGCTGCTCATCACCATCGCGCCGTTCATCGCGATCGGCATGGCCGCACAGATGATCGATGGGGCGCTGGGCATGGCGTTCGGTGTGATCACCCAAACCCTGTTGGTGAGCGCGCTCGGCGTGCCGCCCGCCACGGCTTCGGCGAGCGTGCATCTGGTCGAACTGTTCACCACGGGGGCTTCGGGGGCGAGCCATATCTGGCATCGCAATGTCGATTGGGGATTGTTCTGGCGGCTGGTGCCGTTTGGCGTGCTGGGCGGGGTCGCCGGGGCTTATCTGCTGTCGAGCATTGATGCCGCGGCTGCCCGCCCTTTCGTGATGCTCTATCTTACCGGCATCGGGTTCTACTTGCTGTGGCGGGCCATACGCCTGTCGAAGCCCCGGTTCGAAGACCCGCGTTATACCCGTCCGCTGGCGGCGGCAGGCGGATTTCTCGACGCAGCAGGCGGCGGAGGGTGGGGGCCGGTGGTCACCTCCAACCTGCTGATTCAAGGCGGTGATCCGCGCAAGGTGATCGGCACGGTCAATTCGGCCGAATTCCTGCTCACGCTGGCGATCTCGATCGCATTTATCGCGTCACTCGGCTTTGCTGCCTTCACGCTGATAACAGTCGGGCTGATCATCGGCGGGGTGATCGCCGCGCCGTTCGGAGCGATCCTTGCCAGCCGCGTGCAGCCGCGCGCCTTGCTGATTGCGGTCGCTGTGGTGCTGATCGTGACCAGTGGCTACAGCATCTACAGGGCATGGCTGCTCGGCTAGAACCGCTCCGGAAACTGTTTTAGACGCCGCAGCATATGCGCGGTGCTGCGCTGCTGCAATTTGTGCAAAACCAGTGCTTCGCTGACGGTAAAATGCGGTTCCGCCGAATGCGGTGTGGGCCAGATAATGAACCATGGCATAGCTGCCCGGTGCGACATCATCGATATGCGGGATACACTGCGCGCCCGAAGCGATCGGCGATCTTTACACGGGGCCGTTCGAACTGACGCCCGGGAGCACTCCCTTGCTTGCTGGCATTGATAAAGGATGGACGTGTCGCACGCCTGTCACCATCGTTGCGGGGTTCATGGCTGGAATATCTGCAGGGGTATCGGAAACCTTGCTTGCAACCGGGCAAGCGTACTGGAATCGACCATGAGCACGGGCGTGCGGATGGGCGATGCGGGCGGGGTGCGGTATGGCTTGCAAGGCGAGGCTGTTGCCGTGCCTCTTCCCAATGACAAGGTGCTGTTTGCGCTGCTGCGTTCGGATACTGACGGGGATGCTGCAGGGTATCACGTGCGTCTGATGCAGAACGCGGCGTGCAGAGAAGGGCAGCCATCGGTCAGGCCTGACCCATCGCTGTGCGGCGGTGCGGATCGGAATCTGTTTTTATCCATCCTTGCAATGGACTCATATAATCGCGCCTACGGGCAAGGCGTGATCTTGAACGCAGGCGATTCTGATGCAGGTCAAGCTGAAGCTGGGCGCAAGCTCGGAAAAGCGACGATACTCAACGTCGATTTGCCATCGGGAGCGATGCCAGCAGGCTTCTACGCCATAGCCTACGACATGACCGGCGTGGAAGGTTTCGCGGCGGGCGAGAAGGTGATCTCCTGCCGCGGCACAGACAATCCCCCCAATCCGCGCTAAGCCCAAAACCCGCTACTATCCGTCATCCCAGCGCAAGCTGGGATCTCAGGCGGCAAACACGGCGCTTGAAAGCCCAAGGCCCCAGCTTGCGCGGGGGTGACGATGTGCGCGGATTGGCAGCTTCCCGCCCATTACCCATCTTGATCGCTTGCGAGTTGACCACGCCCCAAACCCCCGGCTCAGCGCGAGTGCGGACGCGGTGAGCGCCAAGGCCCAAAACAGGCGCGACAAAATGGGGCGCTTGCGTTATCGCGCTGGTGCAGTCTCTGATCCGGTTGCGAGTCAGCGGGCTTTTGGGAAACGTCTGTTCCGGGGGGAATTGGCATGGATTGGCATCCTTTCAAACCATCCACGATTGGTCGGGTCAGCGCGGCCCTTGGCGTTTGTGCATTGGGCGCATTTGCAGCCGCAAGTGCACAGGCGCTTCCGCTGACGAGTTTCAAAGATCAGGGCATCGACCATATTTATGGAAGCTACGCCCCGCGCGGTGACTGCGCAAAAGAACCGCGCGTGACCATTGATGAAAAGGGCATGACGTTCCGCGCCAATGGCCGCGAGGTAAAGCCCCCGAGGGTGGAATATGCGCTTACCTTTATGGGTCAGCGCTATGACGGCATCATGTCGGTTTTCTTCCCCTTTCCGGTAAGCAATAATGATTTTGGCCGCGTGCTGATGTTCGTCAACGATGACGAGAAGCCGGGGGTCATCCGCTTTGAGCCCGACCTTGCGCCGGGTCAGCGCCCCGATCCGTTCCATGCGTCATTCACCGGCGGCGGGTTGTTCACTCTTTGTCAAGGCAGCGCTCCTGCGGGCACTCCAGCGCCGCCGCAGCCGGAAGTGGCGGTTGCCGTGCAAGGCATCCCTGCGGAATGGAACAACCTCGCCAGCCTTGTCGGCAAATATCCGGGCAGCTACGCCAAGGATAATATCGACCTGTTTGAAAAGGGTGCCGTGGCCGCCGTTTTGAAATCGCGGATGGGCCCGAAAATGGCTGCACTGCGGAAAAATCTGTCAGTCGTTTCGCCATTGCAGCGCGCCGGGAACTATTTTTACCTGTCAGGCAACGCGCCGCATCAAGGCGGCGAAGAACAGGCCTATGTCATGATCGACCCGGCCCGCCGGGAAGTGCAGGTAGGCCTTTGGGAACGGGGCAAGCTGACTGTCTATCCCCCTGCCACGGGCAGGCGAATGCCGGTCGCGCCAGAGATCAAAACGATGTTGGACAACAGCCCGCCGGAAACGGCAGTGGCGCTGCCCGGAACGCCTTGGGAAGTGGTTCCGGTGCAGGGGCGCGCGCCGATTGCTTATGTGAGCGCGGCGGGATCGCCAAACATCGAATCTCTCAGCCTGTATTGCGAAGGCGGCAAGCCGTTCATGGCGATGTTGCTCAACAAACCCGCACGCGACAACGCGTTGACGATGACGTGGAACTTTTCCGGCAGGCTGGTAAATATTCCCCTGCGGCGCGCCAATGCGGGTGGCACACAATGGATCGGCAGTTTGACAGGCACGCAGCTTATCCCGCTGGTGATGCAGCAAAGCGGGACAGTGATGCTGCGCATCAATGGTCGCCTTGAAGGGGAGGCCTCGCTCGCCAATTCGGCCGCAGTGCTGCGCACCACCCTGCGCGGATGCGCAAGGCTATCTTTCAATGCAATGAAGGATAATTGGTCGGGGAGAGAGGATTCGAACCTCCGGCCCCTGCCTCCCGAAGACAGTGCTCTACCAGGCTGAGCTACTCCCCGACCGTGTCGGCCCTGCGCGGAAAATTGCCCCACGCAGGTCGAGGCAAGGCGCGCCCTATAGGTGTGGATGAGCGGGGTGGCAAGCGGGCAATTTCGCGCTAGGCACAGGTCATGATTGACCATCCCGAACAGCAATATCTCGATCTGATGCGCACCATCTGGGAAACTGGCAGCGAGCGGATCGATCGCACCGGTATCGGCACGCGGTCGGTGTGCGGGGCGGTGCTGCGGTTCGATCTGGCGGGCGGTGCGATGCCGCTGCTGACGACCAAGCGGGTCTATTGGAAAACCGCGACTCGGGAATTGCTTTGGTTTCTGACCGGCAGCACCAATATCCGCCCGCTGGTGCTGCAAGGAGTGAAAATCTGGAACGAATGGCCGCACGCGCGCTACGTTAAAGATACGGGCGATGCGATCAGTCTTGATGATTTTGTCGCGCGCGTCGCCGCTGACGAAGCCTTCGCGCTGCGCTGGGGCGAACTTGGCCCGGTGTATGGCAAGCAGTGGGTCGATTGGCCGACCTATCGTTATCGGCCTGACGGGCTGTATGAACAGGGTGAGGGCATCAATCAGGTCGCGGCCGTGATCGAAAGCCTGCGCACCAACCCCGGCAGCCGCCGCCATATTATCGAAGGCTGGAACGTGGCCGAGCTTGACCGCATGGCGCTGCCCCCGTGCCACAAGACCTATCAGTTTCATGTTGCGGGGGATGGCGCCCAAGAAGGGAGCGCTGCACGGCTCAATTGCCTGCTTTACCAGCGCAGCTGCGATGTCGCGCTGGGCCTGCCGTTTAACCTGTGGTCGGCGGCGTTGCTGACGCGGATGATCGCGCAGCAGGTGAGGATGCTTCCCGGTGAGCTGGTGTGGATGGGCGGGGATGTGCACTTGTATCTCAACCACGCGCATCTGATCGAGGAGCAGCTCACTCGCCAGCCGCAGGGCCGCCCGACGCTGGAAATTACCCGCACCCCCGAAACAATATTCGATTACCGGATCGATGATTTCGTGGTGCATGATTACGCGCCGCTGCCCCCGATCAGCGCCCCTGTTGCGGTATGAGGCGGGATGATGCACCGCGCTTGACCGCTCCCCGGCGTTGAAATAAAAATACACTTCCTAGCAATGATTGCACCGGCTTTGGGCACGGTGCCAGGCAAGGGGGAGAGCGCCCGATGGCTGAACCTGCAAACCCGGCTGACACCAACCGCCCGGCGCTCGCGCTGCACGTTCCCGAACCGAAATATCGCCCCGGCGACAAGGCCGATTTCTCGCATATCGACGTGGGTAGCCCCGGCGCGCAGCCGCGCCCGGATGAAAGCTGCCACCCGTCGCAGATGGCCGATCTGGCCTATGGTCTGGTGCGAGTGCTGGGCGATGATCATCAGGCGCACGGGCCGTGGAACCCCCGGCTCGATCCCGAAACCCTGCGCACGATGCTCGGCCACATGGCGATGGTGCGCGCCTTTGATGAACGGATGTTTCGCGGGCAGCGGCAGGGCAAAACCAGCTTTTACATGAAGTGCACCGGTGAAGAGGCGACCTCGATTGCGTCATCAATGGCGCTGGCGAGCGATGACATGGTGTTCCCCAGCTATCGCCAGCAGGGCATCTTGATCGCGCGCGGATATCCGATGCTGGATATGATCAACCAGATCTATTCCAATCGGGCCGACAAGCTGAAAGGCCGCCAGCTGCCGATCATGTATTCAAGCCGCGAGCACAGCTTTTTCAGCATTTCGGGCAACCTCGCCACGCAGACCCCGCAGGCGGTCGGCTGGGCGATGGCGAGCGCGATCAAGGGCGACAGCCGGATTGCTGCGACCTGGGTGGGTGAGGGCAGCACCGCAGAGGGCGATTTCCACGCCGCCTGCACCTTTGCCGCCGTTTATAACGCGCCGGTGATCCTCAACGTGATCAACAACCAGTGGGCAATTTCCAGCTTCAGCGGGTTTGCGGGCGGCGAACGCACCACCTTTGCCGCGCGCGGGCTGGGCTATGGCATTGCCGCGCTAAGGGTAGACGGCAATGATGCGCTTGCCTGTTATGCCGCTGCGCAATGGGCCGCCAACCGCGCGCGCGGCAATCATGGGCCGACACTGATCGAATATTTCACCTACCGCGCCGAAGGGCACTCTACCTCGGACGATCCCAGCGGTTATCGCAGCGCGCAGGAACGGGAGGAATGGCCGCTCGGCGATCCGGTGATGCGGTTGAAAAAGCACCTGATTGCGATTGGTGAATGGGATTTGGACCGGCAGGCGGCGATGGACATTGAATGCGCTGAGCTGGTCAAAGCCACCACCAAGGAAGCCGAAAAGAACGGCATCCTCGGCCACGGCCTGCACCACCCGTTCCACACCATGTTCGAAGATGTGTTCGAGGAATTGCCCTGGCACCTTGAAGAACAGGCAGATCAGGCAATCCGCGAACGCATCACCAAATTCGGCAGCGAAAGGCCGTTCGGATGAGCGAGAGCCCTGACACCATGACCGAAGCGACTGTAGAACGCCGGATCAACATGATCGAGGCGATCAACGAAGCGCTCGATATCATGCTCACCCGCGATCCCGATGTGATCATCATGGGCGAAGATGTCGGCTATTTCGGCGGGGTATTCCGCGCCACGGCAGGCTTGCAGGCCAAACACGGCAAAACCCGCGTGTTCGATACCCCGATCAGCGAATGCGGGATTATCGGCGCGGCGGTGGGGATGGGGGCGTATGGCCTGCGCCCGGTGCCGGAAATCCAGTTTGCCGATTACATCTATCCCGGCCTCGATCAGCTGATTTCCGAGGCCGCGCGGCTGCGTTATCGTTCGGCGGGTGATTACATCGCGCCGCTGACGGTGCGTTCGCCGTTCGGCGGCGGGATTTTTGGCGGGCAGACCCACAGCCAAAGCCCCGAGGCGTTGTTTACCCATGTCTCGGGCCTGAAAACCGTGATCCCTTCGACCCCGTACGATGCCAAGGGACTGCTGATTGCGGCCATCGAAGACAATGATCCGGTGATCTTCTTTGAGCCAAAGCGGATCTATAACGGGCCGTTTTCCGGCTATTACGACAAGCCGGTCGAACCGTGGAAGAAACACCCCGATAGCGTGGTGCCCGAAGGCTATTACCGCATCCCGTTGGGCAAGGCGCGGCACGTGCGCGAAGGTGAGGCGTTGACCGTGCTCGCCTATGGCACGATGGTTCACGTCACCGAGGCAGTGTGCAAGGCCAAGGGCATTGATGCCGATATCCTTGACCTGCGCACGCTGGTGCCGCTTGATATTCAGGCGATTGAGGCTTCGGTTGAAAAAACCGGCCGCTGTCTGATCGTGCACGAGGCGACCCGCACGAGCGGCTTCGGCGCGGAATTGTCGGCGCTGGTGACGGAACGCTGTTTCTACCATCTCGAAGCCCCGGTCGAACGTGTGACCGGGTTTGACACGCCCTATCCCCACAGCCTCGAATGGGCCTATTTCCCCGGCCCAGTCCGCATTGGCGAGGCCATCGACAAGCTTTTGAGCGAGTAAGCGCACCATGGCGAAGTTCACATTCAATATGCCCGACGTGGGCGAAGGCGTTGCCGAGGCGGAAGTCGTCGAATGGCACGTAAAGATCGGCGATCGGGTCGAGGAGGATCAGCACCTTGTCGACGTGATGACCGACAAGGCAACGATCGACATTGAAAGCCCGGTGGCAGGCATTGTGACCGAGGTTGCAGGCGAGGCTGGCGATGTGATCGCCATCGGAGCGATGCTGCTGGTGATCGAGGTTGAGGGCGAGGTTTCGGAGGAGGCTGAGGCTGAGGCTGAGGCCGCAGCCGAGCAGATCGAAGACGAAATGTCCGATGCGCCTGAAAAGCCCCTTCTCCAAGGGGAAGGGGTTGGGGATGGGGGCTCAACGCCTGAAATGGTGCGTCGTCCCCCCGCACCCTCGAACCCCCACCCCCCAACCCCCTCCCCAAGGGGAGGGGGAGAGGCCAAAGTCCTCGCCTCCCCCGCTGTGCGCCAGCGCGCGCGCGACCTTGGCGTTGATCTGGCGCAGGTAAAGCCTGCCGAGGATGGCCGTGTGCGCCACGGCGATCTGGATGCCTTTCTCGCTTACAACGCCGGCAGTGGCTTCGCCCCGGCGGGCCAGGCGCGCAGTGATGAGGCGATCAAGGTCATCGGCCTGCGCAAACGCATCGCGCAGAACATGGCGGCCGCCAAGCGCAACATTCCGCATTTCACCTATGTCGAGGAATGCGACGTCACCGATCTGGAAACCTTGCGCGCGCAACTGAATGCCGCGCGCGGGGATCGGCCCAAGCTGACCATGCTGCCGCTGCTGATTGCCGCGATCTGCAAGATGGTGCCGGACTTCCCGATGATCAACGCGCGCTATGATGACGAAGCGGGCGTGGTGACGCGTTATGGCAGCGTGCATCTGGGCATGGCGGCGCAGACCGATAATGGACTGATGGTGCCCGTGATTCGCGACGCGCAAAGCCGCAATCTGTGGCAATTGGCGCGGGAAATTGGCCGCCTGGCCGAAGCCGCGCGCACCGGCAAGGCAACGTCCGAAGAACTGTCGGGCTCAACGCTCACGATAACCTCGCTCGGCCCATTGGGCGGGGTGGCGACCACGCCGGTGATCAACCGGCCCGAAGTGGCGATCATCGGCCCCAATCGCATCGTCGAACGCCCGATGTTCGTGCCTGATGGCATGGGCGGGGAACGAATCGCCAAGCGCAAGCTGATGAACATCTCGATTTCCTGCGATCACCGGGTGGTCGACGGGCACGATGCCGCCAGCTTTATTCAGGGGATCAAGCGGCTGATCGAAACTCCGGCACTGCTGCTGGTGGATTGATGAAAAATTCGCGGCAAGGCTGGTGACGAGAGCGTTGACAGCTTTCGAAGCCAGCCCTAATGGCGCTGCTCCAACGAACGGGATGGCATCGCCTGAACGCTCAACGGAATGAAATACGCGGGTGTAGCTCAGTTGGTTAGAGCGCCGGCCTGTCACGCCGGAGGTCGCGGGTTCAAGTCCCGTCACTCGCGCCACTTTCCTCGCAGAGGGTCAAGTGGCTTCACATCAAGACATCGAACAGAACATTGAATAGGGGCGGGCGTCAGTCCGCCTTTTCTTTTGTCTGCGCCCCCTGCGGCGCGCTCCACCGCCCGGTTTCCATCCAGATCAGGAACCGCCTGAGCGGCAACAGCCAGATCAGGCCGAGCACCACATAGACCACCGTTTGCGCAAGGCCGTTCCACTGACCGATCAGGCCGGGGGCATAGCGCGCGATGATCACGGCGTAGATGATCAGCGCGATAAACAGGCCAATGATGCCAAACGGAATTCGCCAGGTCGGGGTTTCACGCATCAGAAGCTTCCGTAAATCCGGGTGGGAGTTATCACCGCATTCAACCGCCGGTCGTGCGGCTCGTTCGGCAGGGTGTCGCAAGCTTGCGCGTCCCATGCCAGCCCGATCGCTTGCGCGCCGGGATGTTCTGCCAGCCAGCGATCATAATGCCCGCCGCCTTGGCCCAAACGATCAAGCGCGGCGGTAAAGCCGATCAACGGCACGAACAGCACGTCGGGGGTGAGCGGCTCTGCCTCCGCACCGGGTTGCATCATGCCGAACGGGCCGGGGGCAAGGTCGCTATCGTCGTAGGGGTCGCTGTGACGGCGAAAGGTCATCGCGGCGTCGTGCGCGGTGAAGTGCGGCAGGGCGATAGTGTGGCCCGCATCGTGGAAGAACCGGGCATAGCCATGCGCCGGGGCCTCGTCCGGCCCGGCATGATACAGACCGATCACCGCATCAGGCGCGATTTGCGCAACAACCGGAGCAGGTGGCCGGTGGAACAACAACGCGCGGATCGCATCCGGCTGCGCAGCAACGTGCGCACGGCGCGTGGCGCGCAATTGGCGGCGGAGGTCGGATTTGGTTGGATCAATCATGCGCCGCAGCGGTAGCCCTCGGGCCAAAGGCCCGCAAGGGCGACTGCCCGCCCGCAGCGAAGCTGGCGCAGCCAGCATGAGCGAGGATCGAAAACAAAAAACGCACTCAAGCAGCGAAGCGGTAGGGCAACAAAAACGGGCCAACGGCCCGCAAGGGCGACCGCCCGCCCGAAGGGGTGGCCCCAAAGGGGCCGGGCCCCCGCAGGAAAGCCAAGCGCGCGGATGCGCGCGCCGGCGCTTGAGGCTGAACAAAAACGTGGCGGAACCACCATGGGTCGTTTGCGCTAGAAATCCTCTGACGCGTCTTACGTCAGGTGGGCGCCGTATGCCCAAACCTCCCGGACGAACCAGTAGGCAAGGGCAGGGACAGTTCCCATTGGATTGCTTATAGCCTCAGGGATATTCAATCGGCTCGTGCCGGGCAGTCCCGCCATGTTAGTATCTAGGCGCTTGCAGCCGCCGCTTCAAGCGCGCTTGCCGTGGCTTCAGCGCAGGTCGCCAGCGCTTCGAGCTGCTGGGCAAGCGCATCGGACGCGTCTGCGCCTCCGGACAGGTCGGCATCTGGCGCATCTGCAGCTTCGCGCGCGGCGGCAAGATCATCTTCAAGCTGGGCAATCGCCGCGCGCAGGGCCTCTATCGCTTGCTGGTCAGGCGCAGGTGCGGGCGCTGGTGAGGGGGCATTGCCTTTCCGAACCTCGGCCAGTTCATCGGCAAGGAACAGCGCGGCAAACAGCAGATTTTGCGCCTCCAGAGGCGCGCGCGCAGCCCCCAATTGTGCATATTTTTCCGCAATAATCGCGCCCAGCGCTGAAATATGCGCTTCCTCACCCTCAGCACAGGTGATGGTGTAGCTTTTGGGGCCGATGGTGAGCGTGACGGTGCTCATCGCGCGCTATTCCTCCAGCTTGCCCAGAAGATCGTCAAGTTCGCGAAGGCTTTCCGCGACGTGTTCACGCAGTTTTTCATGGCTGTTGACCAGTTCGACCACCCGGGCTGAGCCAGCACCAGCCGCCACGCCTGACTTCGCCCCCGCTTCGCGCGCGGCGTCGATCCGCTGCATTGCAGCCTCGATACGCGTTATGGCGGTCGCGATACGATCGGCGGTCATATAAATGACATTACCAAGATAGCGAAGGCCACGCAAAGGTTTGGGCGAGGCTGTTGATAAGTGGGCGCGATTGGCGCGCGCGGGCCGCGATCACGGTATAGCGACGCAAGGTTGACCTACCCCGGCGGCTCGGCAATGGCACGGCGGCCACCTTCCGGCATCGAATCGCGCTGCACTGCAAGATTTGTCCCCGGGCGGGCAACGGGCCGTGCCGCATCAGTTTGCGGTGCCGCAGCAGGAGAATTTTGCGCTCATGAGCATCGACGTCGCCCGCCTTCAACCCATGGCCAATGCCATCCGCGCCCTGTCGATGGATGCCGTAGAGGCCGCTAATTCGGGCCACCCGGGAATGCCGATGGGCATGGCCGATGTCGCTACCGTGCTGTGGACGGGGCACCTGAAGTTTGATCCCGCCGCGCCGCATTGGGCTGACCGGGATCGTTTCGTGCTGTCGGCGGGCCATGGGTCAATGCTGATTTACAGCCTGCTGCATCTGTCAGGCTATGCCGCGCCGACCATTGATGACATTCGCAATTTCCGGACGCTGGGCAGTCCGTGTGCGGGCCATCCGGAAAACTTTCTGCTCGATGGGGTGGAATGCACCACCGGCCCGCTGGGGCAGGGCGTGGCGATGGCAGTGGGCATGGCGATGGCCGAGAGGCACCTGAACGCCGTTTATGGCGACGCTCTCGTCGACCACCGCACATGGGTGATCGCGGGCGATGGCTGCCTGATGGAAGGCATCAACCACGAAGCGATAGGGCTGGCGGGGCACCTTGGGCTGGGGCGGCTGAACGTGCTGTGGGACGATAACCGCATCACCATCGACGGCGCGACTGACCTTTCCACGTCCGAGGACATCAAGGCGCGCTATGCTGCGACCGGATGGCACGTGACGGAGTGCGACGGGCATGACTTTACCGATATCGACCGCGCTTTGGCTGAGGCCAAGGCCGATCCGCGCCCATCGCTGGTCGCGTGCCGCACAGTGATCGGCAAGGGCGCGCCGAACAAGCAGGGCACCAGCGCCACCCACGGTGCGGCGCTCGGCGCGGCAGAGGTTGCCGCTGCGCGCGCCGAATTGGGTTGGACGGCTGAACCTTTCGTGATCCCCGGCAACATCGCCGCCGATTGGCACCGGGCAGCCGAACCGGGCCGCGCGGCGCATGGGGCATGGGCGGGGCGGCTAGCGGCGTCCCCGCAGCGGGCGGATTTTGAACGCCGCATGGCGGGCGACCTGCCCGAAGGTTTCAACCTTGATGACCACATCGCGGGCCTGATCGCCGCCCCGCAGAAAATCGCCACCCGCAAGGCGTCCGAAATCGCGTTGGCGGCGATCAATCCGGCGCTGGCCGATACCATCGGCGGCAGCGCCGATCTGACCGGATCGAACAACACGCTGGCCGGCGGAATCGTTACCTTTAACCGTGACAATTACGCGGGCCGTTATGTCAATTACGGCATCCGCGAATTTGGCATGGCCGCGGCGATGAACGGGATGGCGCTGCATGGCGGCGTGATCCCCTATGGCGGCACCTTTCTGGTGTTCACCGATTATGCACGCGGTGCGATCCGGCTTTCGGCCTTGCAGCATTGCCGCGTGATATACGTGATGACGCATGACAGCATCGGGCTGGGTGAAGACGGGCCGACGCACCAGCCGATTGAACACCTCGCGTCGCTGCGGGCGATGCCGAACCTGTTGGTGATGCGCCCGGCCGATGCGGTGGAAACTGCCGAATGCTGGGGAATCGCGCTGGCGCAGAAAGACCGCCCGACCGTGCTGGCGCTGACCCGTCAGAACCTGCCGCAATTGCGGCTTGAGCCGGGTGAAAACCTGTCGGCGCGCGGCGGATACCGGATCCAATCGGCGGCTGCCCCGCGCAAGGTCGTCATCATCGCTACCGGATCGGAAGTTTCACTGGCGGCCCAATGCGCCGCGCAGCTTGAAGCGGCGGGCGTGGGCACTGATGTGGTGTCGATGGTCTGCACCGAATTGTTCGACCAACAAAGCGCAGCCTACCGCGCCGATATCCTGCCCGATGATGCGCTGATCGTCTCGATTGAAGCCGCAAGCACTTTTGGCTGGCAGCGTTACACCGGGCGCGATGGGCTGAATATCGGGATCGACAGCTTTGGCGCTTCGGCCCCGGCGGGCGACCTGTTCGCCCATTTCGGCCTCATCGCTGACACAATTGTTCCGCAAATCCAGAATAAACTGAACAACTAAGCAGGAGTTTTTATCATGGCTACAAAAGTTGCCATCAACGGCTTTGGTCGCATCGGACGTCTGGTTGCGCGCGCGATCCTCGAACGCGATGACCATGATCTCGATCTCGTGTCGATCAATGATCTGGCCGATGCCAAGTCCAATGCGCTGCTGTTCGCTTATGATACAGTGCATGGGCGCTTCGCTGGCGAAGTGACCGCCGATGGCGATGCGATCATCGTCAATGGCAAACGTATCGCCGTCACCGCAGAGCGTGATCCGGGCAAACTGCCGCACGCCGCGATGGGCGTGGACATCGTGCTCGAATGCACCGGGTTCTTCCAATCCGACGAAGCCAGCCGCCCGCATATTACTGCCGGTGCCAAGCGCGTGGTGATTTCCGCGCCCGCGGCCGGCGTGTCCAAGACCATTGTTTACGGGGTCAATCACGACACGCTGACGGGCGATGACGTGATCATCTCCAATGCCAGCTGCACCACCAACTGCCTCGCCCCGGTCGCGAAGGTGCTGAATGATGTGATCGGGATCGAACGCGGGTTCATGACCACGATCCATTCCTACACCAACGATCAGAAGATGCTCGATCAGATCCACAAGGACTTGCGCCGGGCGCGTGCCGGGGCGCAGAACATGATCCCGACCACCACCGGCGCGGCGCGTGCGGTTGGTTTGGTGCTACCCGAACTGAAGGGCAAGCTTGATGGATCGTCAGTGCGCGTGCCGACCCCCAATGTCAGCATGGTCGACCTGGTGTTCGTGCCCAGCCGCGAAACCAGTGTTGATGAAATCAACGCTGCGTTGAAGGCGGCGGCCGATGGCCCGATGAAGGGCGTGCTGGATTTCACCGATCAGCCGCTCGTGTCCTCGGATTTCAACCACTACCCCGCCAGTTCGACGGTCGACAGCCTCGAAACCAGCGTGATGGATGGCAAACTGGCCCGCGTGGTCAGCTGGTATGACAATGAATGGGGCTTTTCCAACCGGATGGTCGATACCGCCGGAGTGATGGCGAAGTTTTTGTAAGCGAGCTTCGTCACCCCGGCGCAGGCCGGGGCCCAGAGCGAATGAGCGTGGCCGGAGCCTCTGGGTTCCGGCCTACGCCGGAATGACGGGTGAATAAGATGGCCAAGTTCAAGACTCTCGATGATCTGCCCGCTGACCTGACCGGCGAGGTCGCGCTGGTGCGCGTTGATCTCAACCTGCCGATGAAGGATGGATCGGCCACTGATCTGACGCGGGCCGTGGCGGTAAAGCCGACCATCCTCGAACTCGCGGGCAAGGGCGCGAAGGTGCTGTTGCTTGCGCATTTCGGGCGTCCGGGCGGGCAGCGTTCCTCGGTGCTGTCGACCAGCATGGTGGTGGGCGATGTCGAGGATGTGCTGGGCAAGGAGGTGATGTTCATCCCCGAAATCACCGGGCCAGTTGTGGAACAATCGATCGGTATTCTGCGCGGCGGCGATATCGGCTTGCTCGAAAATACCCGCTTCTGGCCGGGCGAGGAGGCCAATGATCCGGCGCTGGCGCAGGCGATTGCCGCGCACGGCACGCTCTATGTCAACGACGCCTTCAGCGCCGCACACCGCGCCCATGCCACCACCGAAGGGCTGGCGCATCACCTGCCTGCCTATGCCGGGCGGTCAATGGAGGCCGAATTGAAGGCATTGGATGCCGCGCTTGGCAATCCCGAAACGCCGGTCGCGGCAGTGGTCGGCGGGGCGAAGGTTTCGACCAAGCTCGCCGTGCTCGAACACCTTGTGGGCAAGGTTCAGCACCTGATCATCGGCGGGGGCATGGCCAACACCTTCCTCGCCGCGCGCGGGGTCAATGTCGGCAAAAGCCTGTGCGAACATGATCTGGCCGCCACCGTCACCCGGATCATGGACGAGGCCGATCATGCCGGATGCACCGTTCACCTGCCCTATGATGTTGTCGTAGCAAAGGAATTCGCCGCCAATCCGGCATCCTTGCGCACTTGCAACGTCCATGAAGTCGCCGATGACGAGATGATCCTCGACCTTGGCCCGCAGGCGACAGAAGCGCTTGCCGATGTGCTCAAGACCTGCCGCACGCTGGTGTGGAACGGGCCGCTGGGCGCGTTTGAAACCGAACCGTTTGATACGGCCACCGTGGCGCTGGCGCGGACTGCGGCGGCGCTGACGCTGGAAGGATCACTGATCAGCGTGGCGGGCGGCGGGGATACTGTTGCGGCGCTGGCACAAGCGGGCGCGGGCGATAATTTCACCTATGTTTCAACCGCTGGCGGGGCATTCCTCGAATGGATGGAAGGCCGCGTCCTGCCCGGCGTGGCCGCGCTGGAGGCCTGACATGGCCGATGTTAGTGCCGAGATCGAGGCGCTGGCGCTGGGCGCGATGCGCGCCTGGGTGGCGGGCGATGCCAAGGCGATGAAGAAACTGACCGCGCGCGATTTCATGTTCATGGTCGGCACGCTGCCACCGCAATTGCTCGACCGGCCGAGCTTTATCGCCGCGATGGAGCGCGGCTTTGCCTGCACCAAATTCGCCTTTCGCGAAGTGTTCGTTCGCCAGCATGGCAAGAGCGCATGGTTCATCGCCGGAGCGGAGCTTGAATTGCGCCTTGGCGGGAAGGTGTGGACAGGGCCTTTCCTTTTGTCCGCCCTGTGGCGGCGCGGCAGTATCTCGCGCAACTGGAACCTTAACGACATGAGCCTCGCGCGGCTGGAAGAGGGCGACCGCATCGCCGATGCAGTGCGCGGCCTGCAATTGTGGAAACAGGCATGAGCGAGGCAGTTGAAACCAGCTACGGCACGCTGACAACGGTGGAAACGGGCGAATTTTCCGGGTGGCGATATTGGCAGGGCGATCCGTTCGAAACCCGTTCCGGCCCGTTCTTCATGAAGCGCGAGCCGGATGGTTCCTATGTCAGCGCCTTCCGTGCCGAAGCGCGGCACATGAACGGCGGCGGGTTCATGCACGGCGGCTGCCTGCTGACCTTTGCCGATTTCGCGCTGTTTGCCATCGCCACCGATGAACTGGCCGGCGATCATGCCGTTACGCTCAACCTTGCGGGCGATTTCCTCGGTTCGGTCAACCCCGGCGCGCTGGTTGAGGCGCGCGGTGAGGTGACCCGCGGCGGGGGCAAGACCATCTTTGTGCGCGGAATGGTGACAGGCGATGGTCAGCCTGCGCTCAGCTTTACCGGCATTATCAGGCGCTTGTCGCGACGTTGATCGCTGCGAGGTAGCTCCGCGCGCAATCCACCTGTGTGCAGATGCAGCATTGATATTGCAGCGCGTCGATCTCGTCGCTAAGGGCACTTACGAGAGTTATGCATAGGTATGCAGAAACCTCGAAAACAAGTCCCGCCCACCCAGTTGCGTCATCGGAGAACGCCGCAATGAACTTGCAAACCATGACTGATCGTATTGCCTCAGCGCAGGGCTTTATCGCCGCGCTCGATCAGTCGGGTGGTTCCACCCCCAAGGCGCTGCATGGCTACGGTGTCGCGGATGGCGATTGGTCGAGCGAAGATGAAATGTTCGCGCAAATCCACGCGATGCGCGCGCGTGTCATCACATCGCCCTGTTTCGGCAGCGGCAAGGTGATCGGCGCGATTCTGTTTGAAAAAACGATGGACGGTGTGGTTGACGGGGTATCGACCGGCGATGCGCTGAAGGCGCGCGGGATCGTACCGTTTATCAAGGTGGATCAAGGCCTTTCGGATGAGGCTGATGGCGTGCAGTTGATGAAGCCGCTGACCAAACTGCCAGAACTGCTCGAAAAATCCCTCGCAGCCGGGATGTTCGGCACCAAGATGCGGTCGGTCATCAAATCCGCCAATCCGGCCGGGATCGCCGCCATCGTGGCGCAGCAATTCGACGTCGCAAGGCAGATCATTGCCGCTGGGCTGATGCCGATTTTAGAGCCCGAATATGACATAACCGCCGCCGATCGCCCCGCCGGGGAAGCGATGCTGCTGGCCGAAATCTCCAGGCAGCTTGAAGCACTGCCCGATGGCCAGCAGGTGATGCTCAAGCTGTCGATCCCGGCGACCGCAGGCCTTTACACGCCGTTGACGCAGCATCCCAAGGTGCTGCGCGTGGTCGCGCTGTCGGGCGGATTTTCGACCGATGATGCCTGTTCGCAGCTAGCCCGGAACCCCGGCATGATCGCCAGCTTCAGCCGCGGGCTGTTGCAGGATCTGCGAAAAGGTCAGTCGGACAAGGAATTCGACGCGGTGCTGGGCAAGGCCATCGACCAGATCGCCAGCGCCAGCGTCGCCGGTTGAACAGGTGACAGATGCCGCGCGAGCGATTAGCGCGCATGGCATGACCGAAACTCAGCTTTATCTCATTTCGCCGCTTGATGTGACCGGCGACTTTCCCGAACGGCTCGAACGCGCGCTGGCGGCGGGCAAGGGGCCGAAAAGCCAGCTTGTCACCGCGTTCCAGTTCCGGGTGAAGGGCCTCGACAACCACGAAGCCGCCGCGCTCGCCGCGCCCTTGCAGGCGATCTGCGCCGCGCATGATGTCGCCTTTATCGTCAACGATTCGGTGGCGCTGGCCAAGCGGTTGAAGGCGGATGGTGTGCATCTGGGGCAGGACGATGGATCACCCCGCGAAGCGCGCGAAGAACTGGGGCGTGAGGCGCAGATCGGCGTGACCTGCCATGCCAGCCGCCACAAGGCGATGGATGCGGGCGAGGCGGGGGCCGATTATGTCGCATTCGGCGCGTTCTATCCCTCCACCACCAAGGATAAAGGGCCGGACGCTGAACGGCCTGACCTCGAACTGCTGCAATGGTGGAGCCAGATCTTCGAAATTCCCTGCGTCGCGATTGGCGGGATCACCCCCGACAATTGCGCCCCGCTGATAGAGGCTGGCGCAGATTTTCTCGCCGTGTCGGGCGCGGTATGGGGCGGGGACGAAGTCGCTGCTGTGCAAGCCTTCGCCAAGGCGATCGCCGAATCGCGTTGAAACGGCGCGCTAAAACGTCGAGCCGAGCCGGGTGCAGATCAGCTTGCTCGGACTCCCGTCGGCATTCAATTTTTGCAAGGTGTTATCGCCAAGCCGCCGGAAACGCTGATCTTTCTTGGGGCCGCGGGTGAACAACACTTCATCCCCGCGCATCAGGTAAATCCCGTTGCCTTCGGCGTTGACGTAGCTTGACGCGGCGCCGATGCGAAAGCCTTCTTCGGCCACGACATCAAAGGCCACACTGCCGGCATCACCCGGCAGCGCGCATTCGTAGTTCCCATGCTGGAGAATGCCGAGCACCCCGGACGAAGGCCTATCGTCGCGGTTAGGCGGGAGTGATTTTGCGCGATCCTGCCCGTAGGCGCTTCCCGGCAGGAAGGCGGCGGCGGCAGCGGCGCTGATGATCAGCAGGAAAATGTAACGGGTCTTCATGATGGGTTCGCCTCTATCAGCCAGCAGCGGCGAAGGCCAAGCCTTTCAGCAGGCTTCTGCCCGCGCTTGCCGGGACGGGCAGGCTCGGCTATGGGCGCGCATCATTTTCGGGCGCTTGCGTTTCGGCGCGGTGCGCTCTCACCACTTCCTTGCACAAAGGCCAATAGCCCCATGAAGATCAGCGGCGTCGATATTCGCCCCGGCAATATCCTTGAATATGAAAAAGGCATCTGGAAGGTCGCCAAGATCCAGCATACCCAGCCGGGCAAGGGCGGGGCCTATATGCAGGTCGAAATGAAGAACCTGCAGGATGGCCGCAAAACCAACGTGCGGTTCCGTAGCGCCGACACGATTGAGCGCGTGCGGCTCGACACCAAGGAATTCCAGTTCCTCTATGCCGAGGGTGATGATCTGGTGTTCATGGACAATGACACCTTCGAACAGATCACGCTGCCCGGCGATCTGCTCGGCGATGCGCGCCCGTTTTTGCAGGACGGGATGCAGGTCAATCTTGAACTGTGGGACGAAAGGCCGATCTCGGTCGAACTGCCCGCGCAGATCGAAGCAACGATTGTCGACGCGGACGCGGTGGTGAAGGGGCAGACGGCCTCGTCGAGCTATAAGCCCGCGATCCTCGATAACGGCGTGCGGATCATGGTGCCGCCGCATATCGGCAGCGGCACGCGGATCATCGTCGATGTCTATGAACAGGCCTATGTCGGCAAGGCGAACTGAGCAAAACTGATGGCAGCTATTTCCGGCCTGATCCGCGTAATGGAACGCGCCGCGCGCAAGGCGGGCGGGCGTTTGCGGCGCGATTTCGGCGAAGTCGAACATTTGCAGGCAAGCCGCAAAGGCCCGGCTGATTTCGTCAGCAAGGCGGATATCCGCGCCGAACGCACGCTGTATGACGAACTGCTCACCGCGCGGCCCGGCTGGGGCTTCGTGATGGAGGAAGCCGGCGTGATCGAAGGTGATCCCGGAATGCCGCGCTGGATCGTCGATCCGCTTGATGGCACCACCAATTTCCTCCACGGCATCCCGCATTTCGCGATTTCCATCGCCGCGCAGGAACCCAAGCCCGATGGCAGCGGCTGGGGCGATGTGGTGGCGGGCGTGGTCTATCAGCCGATCACCGATCAGACCTTCTGGGCGGAAAAATCGCGCGGTGCGTGGTTGCAGGACGCGCGGTTGCGGGTCTCGGCGCGTTCACGGCTGGCCGATTCGCTGGTGGCCACCGGGGTGCCGTTCTTCGGACACGGTGACTTTGCCGAATGGAGCCGGATTTTCGGCGCGATTGGCCCGGAGGTTGCGGGCATCCGCCGGTTCGGCGCCGCCTCGCTCGATCTGGCTTACGTCGCGCAGGGCCGGTTTGACGGGTTCTGGGAAAGCGGCCTGTCGGAATGGGACACCGCAGCCGGGTGCCTGCTGGTGCGCGAGGCGGGCGGATTCGTATCCGATTTCCGCGGGCGGTCAGCCCCGATCCATGCTGATCAGGTGCTGGCGGCCAATGATGTGCTGCATTCACGGCTGCATAAGCTGTTGGCGGGGGCGCTGCGGTAAGGTTTCCGAGCGCTCCAGATCCTGCCTAGGTGGCGCTAGACCCCTGCTAGACCCCACTTAGACCCCTGCTAGGCCCCATCCAGACCAATGTTTCACGTGAAACAATGCCGCTTGACGCTTGATGCGGATCGCACACCTCGCTAACAGGCCCGCTCCCGCGCAGGCGCCCCTGTGGTGGAATTGGTAGACGCGCTCGACTCAAAATCGAGTTTCGAAAGAAGTGCCAGTTCGAGTCTGGCCAGGGGCACCACCGCCGCTTTCCCATAAACCGCTTGTGCAGGCCCCACGAAATTGGGTAGCCTTCGCCAAGGGTCACGTTCGAGCCCTGCCATTGAGGGGAACGTTATGCGGTTAAAGACAATCCTAGCCGGGGCAAGCGCGCTGACGCTGTTGGCGGCACCGGCGCAGGCTGACGATTTGCGCGAAGCGGTGGCCGCTGATCTGCCCGAATTGGTGACGCTTTATCAGGATTTGCACGCCAACCCTGAATTGTCGTTCCAGGAGTTTGAAACCGCCAAGAAACTCGCCGCCCGCGCCCGTGCGCTGGGGTTTGAAGTGACCGAAGGCGTCGGCAAAACCGGCGTGGTTGCGGTGATGAAGAACGGCGATGGCCCCACCGTCATGCTGCGTGCCGACATGGACGGATTGCCGGTGATCGAACAGACTGGGCTGCCCTATGCCTCAACGCGCCGCGCGGTGCCTGCCACCGGGATCGAAACCGGGGTGATGCACGCCTGCGGCCACGATACCCACATGGCGGCCTGGATCGGCACCGCGCAATTGCTGTCCGAACGCCGCGATCAATGGTCGGGCACGCTGGTGATGATCCTGCAACCGGCCGAGGAGATCGGCGAAGGCGCACTCGCGATGATCGAAGACGGGCTTTACACCCGTTTCCCGAAGCCTGATTACGTGCTGGCCTTCCACGATGCGGCGCAGGCCCCTGCTGGGGTGATCGCCTATTCGAAAGGCTTTGCGCTGGCGAATGTCGACAGCGTCGATGTGGTGGTTCCCGGCGTCGGCGGACATGGTGCCTATCCGCATACCGCCAAAGACCCGATCGTGATCGCCGCCAGCATCGTCAGCCGGTTGCAAACGCTGGTGAGCCGCGAATTGAACCCGCTTGAACCGGGGGTGGTGACAGTCGGCAGCTTTCAGGCCGGGTCAAAGCACAACATCATTCCCGATGAAGCACGGCTGCAAATCACCGTGCGCAGCTACACCGACGAGGCGCGCAAGCAGCTGCTCGACGGGATCGCCCGGATCGCCAGGGGAGAGGCGCTGGCCGCCGGAATGCCCGACGACAAGCTGCCCAAGGTCACTGTGTCAGATCCCTATACCCCGGCGACATACAACAACCCCGAATTCACCGATCAGGTCATGGCAGGATTGAAAACCCGGTTCGAAGGCCGCGTGTTTGAAGCGCCGAGCGTGATGGGGGGTGAGGATTTCAGCCAGTTCCGTCGCGCTGATCCTGACAATGTCCAATCGCTGATCTTCTGGGTTGGCGGTGTGCGGCCGGGCGAATGGGCGAAATCGGAACGCGGCGAGATCGAACTTCCCTCGCTCCACTCACCATTCTGGGCACCCGACGCCCCGGTGGTGATCGCGACTGCAACTGAGGCGCTGACCGCGACCACGCTTGATCTGATGGCGAAATCTGGGGGATAGGAGTTTTTGTGTTCCGCATCGCTTCCGCGATGCGAAATCCTCGCTCCCTTTGGTCGCTGCGGGCGGCCGGTCGCCCTTGCGGTTGCTGCGCAACCGATTGTGCTTCAGTTCGTAGGCATCGGCACATTTAAAAAAATTCAGCCGCCGGATCGCCCCAGCGAAGGAGCATTCCGGCGGCCGTTTCTCCTCCCCAGGAGAATTGTTGAACGGGGTTATTCCGAATCCGGCACGTAGGTGCCGAGCCGGTGGTGCAGCGCGTTGATCTTCGCCAGCTCCTCGCGGTCTTCGGTCGCGCGGGCGTGGCTTTCCAGCGCGCGGCGCAGCAGCTTCATGTCGGCCGTTGACAGCAGCGCGCGGGCGCGGGCGGGCTCGGTCTTGGGGGTATCAGTATCGCTCATCATCAGTCTCCTCGGGCGGCTTGCACCCTTGCGCGCTTAGGCGTTTCGGCAGCCAACCGGAAGGCGGCAAGCGCGATTTCCGGTTGGCTGTCATGTGGCATCCTCTTGCTGCTGACCGTCATCTGCGGCCATGCAGCATTCCACCTGCGGTGAGGCTGCGTTTATGCCGCCTCGAACTGGTTCATCGTATTGTGCGCGCCGCCGGCCTTTAACGCGGCTTCACCGGCGAAGTATTCCTTGTGATCATCGCCGATGTCGCTGCCGGACATGTTCTGGTGCTTCACACAGGCAATGCCTTGACGGATTTCTTCACGCTGCACGTTCTTTACGTAACCCAGCATCGCTTGTTCGCCGAAATACTCGCGGGCGAGGTTGTCGGTGCTGAGTGCCGCCGTGTGATAGGTCGGCAGTGTGATGAGGTGGTGGAAAATCCCCGCCCGCGCTGCACCATCGCGTTGGAAGGTGCGGATCTTCTCGTCGGCTTCGGCGGCCAGTTCAGTGGTGTCATAATCGACACTCATCAGCTTGGCGCGGTCATAGGCCGACACGTCTTTGCCTGCTTCGGCCCAGGCATCGAACACCTGCTGACGGAAGTTGAGCGTCCAGTTGAAGCTGGGCGAGTTGTTGTAGACGAGCTTCGCGTTCGGCACGACTTCGCGGATGCGATCAACCATTTCGGCGATCTGTTCGACGTGCGGCTTTTCGGTCTCGATCCACAGCAGATCGGCACCGTTTTGCAAGCTGGTGATGCAGTCGAGCACCACGCGGTCCACGCCGGTGCCGGGGCGGAACTGGTAAAGGTTCGAAGGCAGGCGCTTGGGCGCGAGCAGCTTGCCATCGCGGCTGATGAACACCTGACCATTGGTTATGTTGGCAGGGTCAACTTCATCGGCATCGAGGAAGGCGTTGTACTGGTCGCCCAGATCGCCCGGTTCCTTGGAGAATGCGATCTGCTTGGTCAGGCCAGCGCCGAGCGAATCGGTGCGGGCAACGATGATCCCGTCGTCCACGCCCAGTTCGAGAAAGGCATGGCGGCAGGCGCGGATTTTCTGGAGGAAATCCTCGTGCGGCACGGTTACTTTACCATCCTGATGGCCGCACTGCTTTTCGTCCGACACCTGATTTTCGATCTGGAGCGCGCAGGCGCCTGCCTCGATCATCTTCTTGGCGAGCAGATAGGTCGCCTCGGCGTTGCCGAAGCCTGCGTCGATATCGGCGATGATCGGCACGACGTGGGTTTCGTAATTGTCGATCGCGTTTTCGAGCCGCTTGGCTTCGACCGCGTCACCTGCCGCACGGGCCGCGTCGAGCGCACGGAACATCCCGCCAAGCTCGCGCGCGTCAGCCTGCTTGAGGAAGGTGTAGAGTTCGGCAATCAGCGCAGGCACCGAGGTTTTCTCGTGCATCGATTGATCGGGCAGCGGGCCGAATTCGCTGCGCAGCGCGGCGATCATCCAGCCCGACAGATACAGGTAACGCTGCTTGGTGGTGCCGAAATGCTTTTTGATCGCGATCATTTTCTGCTGCGCGATGAAGCCGTGCCAGCAGCCCAGCGACTGGGTGTATTGCGCCGGGTCGGCATCATAGGCCGCCATATCGGCGCGCATGATCTTGGCGGTGTAATTGGCGATGTCGATCCCGGTGGCGAAACGGTTCTGGGTCGCCATGCGCGCGGCGCTTTCGGGATCGATTGCGGCCCAGCTTGGCCCATTGGCGGCGACGATGTCGCGCATGTGGGTGATGGTGTTGTGGTAGGTCATATGCTTCTCCTGTCCGTTCTGGGCAGTGGTGCGGGCCTGGTAGGGCTTGCACCTTCGGATGAGCAGGCTGTGCCATGGTGCGGCGCAGCATAACAGGAAAACTTACAGAAAATCGTGTGGCTATGCGGACTTTTGGCCCTGATCTTGTGTAAATCAGTAAAGTTATTTACAGCGTGACCATGTCCGACACCAATCTCCTCGCTGGCCCGGCGTTGCGCCGCTTGCGCAAGCGCGAAGGCTTTACCCAAGCCGCGATGGCATCCGCGCTGGGCATCTCTCCATCCTATCTCAATCTTATCGAACGCAATCAGCGCCCGCTATCGGCGAAAGTGCTGGTGCGGGTGATCGAACGGTTTGATTTTGACCCGCGTTCCCTGCGTGAGGACGATGCGATTGGCGGCATCGACGGGCTGATCCGGCGGATGGCGGATAAACGCTTTGCCGATCTGGGAATCGACCGCGAGGAAGTGCAGGAGTTCCTGTCCGCCGCCCCCCAGATTGCAGCAGCATTTGCTCGGCTTTATGACAGTAGTGGAAGTGGTGGGCGGGCCGAGGCCGAAGATGCCACCGCGGCTGCGCGCCGGGTGATCGAACGCTGGCAGAACCATTTTGCCGATCTCGATCACGCCGCCGAAGCCCTTGCTGACGAACTGCGCCTGTCGCGCGGGGAAATCAGCGCCGCGCTGAGCGAACGGCTGCGCGAAAGGCACCAGTTGTCGGTGCGCATCCTCCCGGCAGAGGTGATGCCGGGGCAGGTGCACCGGCTCGACCTGCATGCGCGCCAATTGCAATTGTCCGAGATGCTGCCCGGCGCGGCGCGGCGATTCCAGATTGCGCGGCAGGTCGGCACGCTCGAAATGCGTGAGGCGATTGAAGCGCTGGTGGCAGGTGCGAACCTCGCATCGACCGAAGCGCGCGACCATTTGCGTGAGCACATCAGCGACTATCTGGCGGGCGCGCTGCTGCTGCCTTACCGCCGGTTTATGCGGGCTTGCGAGGCGACCGGATATGATCTGGAAGTGCTGCAACGCCGCTTTGCTGTCAGCTTTGATCAGGTGGCGCAGCGCCTGACCACATTGGGCCGGGTGGGAGAGCGCGGGCTGCCGTTCTTCACCGCCACGATTGATCGCGCCGGACGGTTGACCCACTTCACGGCGGGCGGCAGCGGCGCGATTTACCCGCTCGAAGGCGCGCTATGGCCAGCATGGGTGCCGTTCGCGGCTTTTGAACGGCCCGGCACGGTGCTGACGCAGGCAGTGACTTTCGGGGAAGGCGAAGGCACGGCGCGGCACTGGTTTACCATCACCCGCACGGTCGATGGCGACGGGGTGATGTGCGCGGGCCGCAGCTCCGTGGTGCTGGGGATCGAAGCGCGCTTCGCGGGCGATCTGGCCCACGCGCGCGGTGTTTCTCTGGACCGCGCGGATGCGGTGCCGCTGGGCACTCCTTGCCTGCGTTGTGGGCGGACGGAATGCCTGACGCCCGCACCGGCACGTTTGGCGAGCGTATTACCACGACTGCGGCCCGGTTCCTGACGCGGTATTAACCGTCATATGCAGCAGAAAACCGCGAGTCAGTAAACGGTGTAAAGTTTACCGACACTTAAGGTCTCAGCGTTAAAACCGGGCGCAGCCAAGCACCAAAGGCCCGCCCTGTCATGATCCGCCTGTTCAAGCATTATATCCCACACGCCGTGCTGCTGCTCGGTCTGCTTGATCTCGGCTTGCTGATATTGGCGAGCGAAGCGGCGTGGCAATTGCGCGCGCATCAGATCGGCATGGATGTGGGCAGCCTCGCCGATCGGTGGATTGCGTTGATCGGGACTGCGGCGGTGATCTGGCTCGCGATGATTTCGGTCGGTGTTTACGGCCCCAATGCGCTGCGCAGTTTGCGCTTTGCGGGCGCGCGGGTGCTGGTGGCGATCAGCCTGGGCATCATCACGCTGGCGGTGATCGACTTTATCATCCCGAGCGACCTGTTCTGGCGTTCAACGCTGCTTTACACGATGGGCTTCGCCATCCTTGTGCTGGTGGCGGATCGTTTGCTGCTCAACAGCTTCCTCGGCTCCTCCGCCTTTCGCCGCCGGGTAATGGTGCTGGGCGCGGGCGACCGGGCGCAGCGGCTGCGCGAATTGGCCGAAAAACCCGAAACCGGTTTCGTGATCGTCGCCTTTATCGCGATGAGCGACGACACGCGTGTTGTCGAAGAAGCGATCCCGCGTTCGGCGATCCACGATCTGGGCCGGTTCGTCGAAAACCTCGGCGTGAGCGAAGTGGTGCTGGCACTGCAGGAACGCCGCAATGCCCTACCGCTGAAAGACCTGCTGCGGATCAAGACCAAGGGCGTCCACGTCAATGATTTTTCCAGCTTTATCGAGCGTGAGACCGGGCGCGTCGATCTCGACACCATCAATCCCAGCTGGCTGATTTTTTCTGACGGGTTTTCCAGTGGGCGGATGTTTTCGAGCGCGGTCAAGCGCGTGTTCGATATCACCGCGAGCGTCATCCTGCTCGCGCTGACGCTCCCGCTTATTGCGCTGTTTGCGGCTCTGGTGAAGATCGACAGCAAAGGCCCGGCGTTTTTCCGTCAGCAGCGCGTGGGTCTGTTTGGTCAGACGTTCACGCTGATTAAACTGCGGTCAATGCGCACCGATGCCGAGAAAGACGGGGCCAAGTGGGCCGAGGAAAACGACCCGCGCATCACCCGGCTTGGCCGGTTTATCCGCAAGGTCAGGATCGATGAACTGCCGCAGACGTGGAGCGTGCTTAAAGGCCAGATGAGTTTCGTCGGCCCGCGCCCCGAAGTGCCGTCTTTCGTCGAAAGTCTGGAAGAAGAAATCCCGTTCTATGGCGAACGGCACATGGTCAAACCCGGCATCACCGGCTGGGCGCAGATCAATTATCCTTATGGCGCGTCGGTTGAAGACAGCCGCTGCAAGCTGGAATATGATCTTTATTACGCCAAGAATTATACGCCCTTCCTCGACTTCGTGATTCTGTTGCAGACTATGCGCGTGATCCTGTGGCCGGAGGGTGCACGGTGATCATGGCCGGCACCATCATGCCTTTGGCGACATCGCTGGCATGGCTGGCGGGCGCGGTGTTGAGCGCGGGCGCAATGCTGTGGTTGTGGCAGCATGGTGAGCGTGCGCGGCCGGATCGCGGCGCGTTGCTCGCGGCGGCTGGGTGCAGCGCCGTGTGGTGTTCGCTGACAGCCGGGCTTGGGCCAGACCACGGTGCTGCAATCACTGCGGCAATGGCCCGCAATCTGGCGCTGATCGCGGCGATATTCTGCCTGTTCTCTGCTGATGGACGAGCCGACAGCCTCAAACCTATCCGCCCGGTGATCATTGCGCTGGTGCTGGTGCAACTGTTGCAACCCGTGGTGCTGTTGTTCCAGTGGCGGGCGAGCGAAGTTCCCGGCATCGCCCGCGCGGCGTTTGAAGTGCGCCTCATCATAGATATGCTGGTGTCGATTGGGGCATTGATGTTGCTTCACAATCTCTATGCCGGGGCGGCAAATAACCTACGCCCGATCCTGCGCTGGACAGGAATCGCGCTGGCCGGCATTTTTGCCTATGATCTCAATCTCAGCACGATCAGCTATCTCAGCGGGCAAAACCCGGCTGGGCTTACGGATCTGCGCGGATTGTTTGCCGGGATCATGGCGGGGCTGTTTGCACTTGGCATGAACGCTTCAGGGCCGCGGGTGCAGTTCAATCCGTCGCGCGCGGTGACTTTTCGAACCCTCTCGCTGTTGCTGATCGGCGGTTACTTCGCGCTGATGGTGCTGGTGACCAAATCACTGGCGCTGATCGGCGGAGATATCGCCCGGGTGAGCCAGATCATGTTTGTGGTGCTGGCGATTGTCGGTGCGGGAATCGCGCTGCCATCGGCGCGGGTCAGGGGCTGGCTGCGGGTCATGGCGACCAAGCATCTGTTCCAGCACCGTTACGATTACCGCGAGGAATGGCTGCGCTTTACCCGCACCATCGGCCACGCCGGGGCAGGCACCGCAAGTTTGCACGAACGTGCGATCAAGGCATTGGCTGACATTACCGAAAGCCCGGCAGGGCTGTTGTTGATGCCTAACGAAGAAGCGCTGCTGGAATTGACCGCGCGCTGGAACTGGCCGACGATTGCGGTGCCTGCCGCGGCGGCAGATTATGGGTTTTCGGGCCTGATCGAACAGCATAACCTGGTGCTCGCCTTCGATGAGGCGCGCGGGGGCATCGATCATCACGGGGAACTGCCGCTGGTGCCTGCGTGGCTGATCGAGGCCGAGGATGCGTGGGCGCTGGTGCCGTTGCTCCATTTTGATCGCTTGGTGGGTGCGATTGTGCTCGCGCGGCCGCGAATTGAACGCCAGCTTGACTGGGAAGATTTCGATCTGCTGCGCGTCGCAGGTCAGCAGCTTGCCAGTTATCTGGCCGAACAGGCCGGGCAACAGGCCTTGATGGACGCCAGCCGGTTCGACGAATTCAACCGTCGCATCGCGTTTGTGATGCACGATATCAAGAATCTTGTCAGCCAGTTGTCGCTGCTGGCGGCCAATTCCGAAAAGCACGCTGATAACCCCGCGTTCCGCGCCGATATGCTGGTTACGCTGCGCAATTCGGCGGATAAGCTTTCGGCCTTGCTTGCTCGGCTGGGCCGCTATGGATCGGGACAGGTGCACGATCTTGCGCCGATTGATCTTGCTGCGCTTGCTCGCGCGATTGCCGAGCGGTTCCGCACGGTGCACCCGGTAATGCTGACCCGAGAGACGCCAGTAGAGGTGATGGGAAACCGCGAAGGTCTTGAACAAGCGCTGATCCACCTGGTTCAGAACGCGATTGATGCGAGTGAAGTGGGCGCGCCGGTGTTCCTCGATGTCGCTGGAGATGGGCTGCATGGCGTTATCGAAGTGGTTGATACTGGAGAAGGCATGACCCCCGAATTCGTCCGCACCGGCCTGTTCAAACCCTTCACATCATCGAAACAGGGCGGGTTCGGCATCGGCGCGTTTGAAGCCCGCGAACTCGTCAAGGCGATGGGCGGGCGGGTTGCGGTGGAATCGCGCGAAGGGCTGGGCACGCGCTTCACCGTGACGCTGCCGATTGCCGAGGCTGCGCGGCTGCTGGCCGGCCAAACTGCGCCTGAACCACCATCACAAGAGGTCGCCTGATGTCTGACAAGAAACCCGTACTGCTGGTGATCGAGGATGATCCCGGCCTGCAGGCCCAGCTGAAATGGGCCTATGATGATTTCGAAGTCGTGATCGCGGGTGACCGTGACAGCGCGCTCGCAGCCTTGCGGGCGGAGGTTCCCGGCGTGGTCACGCTCGATCTCGGCCTGCCGCCCGATCCCGACGGCACCAGCGAAGGCTTTGCCGTGCTCGATGCGATCATGGCGCTGAAGCCCGACACCAAGGTAATCGTCGCCAGCGGCCACGGCGCGCGTGAAAGCGCGTTGGAGGCGATCGCGCGCGGGGCCTATGATTTTTACCAGAAACCGATTGATATCGCGACGCTTGGCCTGATCGTCCGGCGCGCGTTCAACCTACGCGCAATCGAACAGGAAAACCGCAGGCTGATTGCCAGCAACAGCGCCGACAAGACCGTGCTTGGCCGCCTGATCACCGCCGCGCCAGAAATGGTCAAGGTCGCACGCACCATCGAACGTGTCGCCAAAACCAGCGTGTCGGTGATGTTGCTGGGTGCCAGCGGGACGGGCAAGGAATTGCTTGCCCAAGGCCTGCACGATACCAGCGACCGCGCTGACGGGCCGTTTGTCGCGATTAACTGCGCGGCTATCCCTGAAAACCTGCTCGAAAGCGAGCTGTTCGGGCATGAAAAGGGCGCGTTCACCGGGGCGATCAAGACCACCGAAGGCAAGATCGAAAGCGCCAATGGCGGCACGCTGTTCCTTGACGAGGTCGGCGACATTCCGCTCCCCCTTCAGGTCAAGCTGCTGCGGTTCCTGCAGGAACGCACCATCGAACGCGTCGGCGGACGCAAGGCGATTGCGGTCAACACCCGGATTGTTTGTGCCACCCATCAGGATCTTGAAAGCATGATCACGGCTGGGGCTTTCCGCGAAGACCTGTTTTACCGGCTTGCCGAAATCGTGGTGCGCATTCCCGGCCTTGCCGAACGCCACGGCGATCCGGTGCTGCTGGCGAAAGTGTTCCTCAAACGCTTCGCCGCAGAGATGAACCCCGGCGTCACCGGCTTTGCTCCCGATGCCCTCGCCGCGATTGATGCGCATGACTGGCCGGGCAATGTCCGCGAGCTGGAAAACCGGGTGAAACGGGCGGTGATCATGGCCGATGGCAAGCTGATCAATGCCGATGACCTCGATTTTGGCACGGAGGAGGAAGACGCCAATGTCCTCAACCTCAAAGCCGCGCGGGAGGCAGCGGATCGCCGGGTGATCCGCCACGCGCTTGCGCGCAGTGAAGGCAATATCTCCAGCACCGCCAAGCTGCTCGGGGTCAGCCGCCCGACGCTTTATGACCTGCTCAAGCAGTATGATTTGCAGGCGTGAAACCCGCGCTGCGCTAGCCGCTCTGATCCTGACGCTGACGGGCTGTGCGGGGGAGGGCGACACGGGTGCGCCAGACCCATCCGCGATGCGCGATCCGGCGGTTGCGATCCTGCTGGACGATGCCGATTCGGCAATGGCGCAGGGCGCGTTGGCCGAAGCGGGTAGCAAGCTTGACGCAGCGCGCGTGCTTGCGCCCGATGATCCTGATCTGTGGGTTGCGATTGCCCGGCTGCGGTTTCGTGGCGGCGAACATTTCACCGCACTCGAAGCGGCAGACCGTGCGCTGGAACTTGGCCCCCGTCACGCGCCCGCACTGCTGATGCGGGCGCTGATGGTGCGCGATGCGCATGGGCCAGCCAAGGCGCTGGCGTGGTTCGAGGCGGCGCTGGCAGCTGATCCGCATAATGCCGAGGTGTGGGCCGAATACGCGGCGACGCTTGGCGATAGCGGACGCAACCGGGCGATGCTACGGGCGGTTCGCAGGCTGGCAGAAATTGCGCCCGATGATGCGCGGGTGTTCTATTTGCAAGCCGTGCTGGCCGCGCGCGGCGATAACCCCGCGCTCGCCCGCAGCCTGTTGCAGCGTAGCGGGCTGGCCGCGCGCGAGGTGCCTGCGGCGATGCAGCTTGACGCGGTGCTGAGCCTTGCCAACGGCAATTACGATAGCGCAGCCGTGACGCTTGAAACGCTGACCGCGCGCCAACCGGGCAACGCCCGTGCGCGCGAATTGCTCGCCAGAGCCTTGCTGCTGGCGGGGCGCGAGGCGGATCTGGTTGCGCGTTTCAGTGCCGAAACGCAGCTGGCAGAAGCCTCGCCCTATCTCATCATGCTGGTGGCGCGGGCGCATGAACGACTGGGCGACCGGGCGCGAGCGGCACCGCTGCTGGCGCGTGCCTATGGCGGCGCGCGGCGCACACCGATCGCACTGGCAGATCGTCCCGGCCTGCCGCCGCCAACCGCTTCGATGCGTTCCGATGCGTTGGCTGGAAACTGGACAGGCGCGCAGGCGCAGGCGCAGGATTTGCGCGTTCGCTTTGCGGCATCGGCAGATGTGGCGAGCCTTGCCGGTGATGCCAGCTATGGCGCGGGAGATATTCGTGCGGCGCTTGCCGCCTATGCGCTGGCCGCCAGGGTGAAACGCCCTTGGCCGATGACCCGAAAGATCGCGTTTGCCTCGCGCATGGCCGGAGACGCGGAGGCAGCCGATGCCTTACTGGCGCGTCATGTTGCGGGCGAGCCATTGGCGATAAGCGGACTGGTCGAATTGGCCGATGTCCAAGCCCAACGGGGGGACTGGGCGCGGGTTGCAATGTTGCTCGACCATGCGATCAGGCTGGGCGGCGGGCATGATCCTGCGCTGCTGAGCTTGCGCGTGGAGGCCGCTCGGGCGCTGAATCGGCCCGCCGATGCGCAGCATTTCGCCCGGTTGCTGGCTCACATCAGGCCGGGCACCTTGGCGCAGCATTAGAGCATCGTGCTGAAAAGTGGGAACCGGTTTTCAGCTTTTTACGATGCGACAACAAAAGCTAGAGCGGGCGACCTGCGTCAGATTTAACGCAGCCCGCTCTAGCGACAGGCTCGACAAGCGGGCAAGCGCGGGGCAGGGCGGCTTGCCAATGTCCCAACCTCGATCCCTCCTGCGCCTGCCATTATTCAGCGATCCGATGGTCGCCGTGTTGCTGGCGGCGACCACGCTGGCGCTGTTGCTGCCCGCCACCGGAGAAGCGCGCCGCTTTGCGAGTGCCGTTTCCAATGGCGGGATATTCGTGCTGTTCCTCGTCAACGGAATGCGCATCCGGCGCGGCGAGATCGCGCGCGGGCTGGCCAACTGGCGCTATTTCGCGCCGCTGATGCTGTTCGTGTTTGGCGCGATGGCGCTGGCGGGGGTGGGGTTTGCTAGCCTTGCAGGAAACGCCTTGCCGCCGCTGGTGGCGCTGGGGTTTGTCTATCTTGGCAGCCTGCCATCAACGGTGCAATCGGCGACGTCCTATACCAGTCTGGCGCATGGCAATGTGGCGCTGGCGGTGGTCGGCGCGGCGCTGATCAATATCACGGGGGTGTTTATAAGCGCGCCGTTGTTCGCACTGCTGGGCGGGGGCAGCGCGGGCGAGATCGGCAGTGAGGCGATCATCCGGATCGGGTTGATCCTGATATTGCCGTTCGTGATCGGACAGGTGGTACAGGATCGCGTGTTCGATCGTATCACCGCCCACCGTGCGCGCATCGTGTGGCTTGACCGGGCGGTGATCGGCATGGCGGTGTATGTCGCGTTCTCCGGCGCGGTCGAGCACGGGCTGGGCGCGATGTTTGCGCCTGCCGATTGGCTGGTGCTGATCGGGCTGGTGCTGGCGATGCTGGGGTTGGCGCTGGCCGGGGCATGGGGCAGCGGCGGCGCGCTGGGCCTGCCGCGCGCTGACCGGATCGCATTTCTGTTCGCAGGGTCGCAGAAAAGCGTTGCCATCGGCGCGCCGCTCGCTGCTATTCTGTTTCCACCCGCCAGCGCCGGGTTCGTGATTGCCCCGCTGCTACTCTATCACCTTGCGCAACTGGTGGTGGCCGCGCCGCTGGCTACGCGTCTGGCGCGGACTGCCCAATAGCTTCGGCCCGGCGTTCCGCCCGGTTGTGACGGATTGACCACCCCAGCGACAGCCCGATCAGGGTCGCGCCAATCAATCCGGTGAAGGTTTCAGGAATGTGATAGCGCGCCGATATCAGCATGATCCCACCCAGCACGATAATCGCCCAGAACGCGCCGTGTTCAAGATAGCGATATTGCGCCAGCGTTCCGGCTTTGACGAGATGGATCGTCATTGAGCGCACGAACATCGCGCCTACGGATAGGCCAATGGCGATCACGATCATGTTGTTCGACAGCGCAAACGCCCCGATCACGCCGTCAAAGCTGAAGCTGGCGTCGAGCACTTCGAGATACAGAAACCCGCCTAACCCTGACCGCACGATAGCGCCGCTGGCCTTTTTGGCGGCTTCGCGCTGTTCGATGATCGCCCCCAGCGCATTCACCCCGATATAGGTGACAAGGCCGAGGATGCCTGCGGTGAGAAATGTGTTTGCATCATCGGGGGCAAGCATTGTCGAAACGCCATAGACCAGTGACAGCACCAATCCGATTTCCACCGCCGGGACGTTCGAGAAGCGGTTGATCGCCTGTTCGACCGATGCGATCCAGTGCACTTCCTTGTCAGAATCGAAGAAGAAGCTGAGGCCGACCATCGCAAGGAACGCGCCGCCAAACCCGGCAATGCCGATATGTGCGCTTGAAACGATACGCTCATATTCCTGCGGATCACCAAGTGAGAGTTGGATCGCATCCCAAGGGCCGATCTGCGCCGCGATTGAAACAATCGCGATCGGAAACACGATCCGCATCCCGAACACCGCAATCAGGATGCCGATAGTCAAAAAGCGTTGCTGCCATACCGGGTCCATTTCACGCAGCACCGTGGCGTTAACCACCGCATTATCAAAGCTGAGCGAGATTTCGAGGATCGAGAGCACAAACACGATCCATAGAACCGACAGCATCCCCGCAAGATTGCCACTGCTGACCCAGCCATAATAGGCTGCCAGCGCAAAACAGACAGCCGTGAAGCCGAGCGAAAATGTGTAGAAACGCAGCAAAGTCTGCATGACAGAAAGAGGCCTTGAATAGGAGAGGGTCAGCCCTTGGGCTGATATGTCTGTTCTTCGCCGGGGAAGGCGCGGCTGCGCACTTCATCGGCATAGCGGGCAACGGTGCGGTCGATCAATCCGGCGACGTCTTCGTAGCGTTTCACGAAGCGCGGAACGCGTTCAAACATGCCGAGCATATCTTCAGTCACCAACACCTGCCCATCGCACTGCGCCGAAGCGCCAATGCCGATGGTGGGGCAGGACACCGCCTTGGTTGCGGCAATCGCGATCGGTTCAACCACGCCTTCGATCACGATGGCAAAGGCCCCGGCGTCGTCGAGCGCCTTAGCATCGCTGACGATCTTCTCGGCCTCGGCGTCGGAACGCCCGCGCGCGCCATATCCGCCGAGCACATTGACCGCCTGCGGGGTCAGGCCGACATGGCCCATCACCGGGATGCCGCGCTGGTTGAGGAACGCGATGGTCGGTGCCATCGCTGCCCCGCCTTCGAGCTTTACCGCAGCCGCGCCGGTCTGTTTGAGCAGGAAAGCTGCGCTTTCAAACGCTTGCTGCGGCGAACTTTCGTAAGAGCCGAACGGCATGTCGATCACCACCACCGCATGATAGGAACCGCGCACCACCGCTGCGCCGTGGTTTGCCATCATCTCCAGCGTCACCGGAATGGTCGAGGGCAGGCCATAGATCACTTGCCCCAGCGAATCCCCGACCAGCAGCAGATCGCAATGCGCATCAAGCAATTGCGCCTGCCGCGCGGTATAGGCGGTGAGCATCACCAGCGGTTCAGCCGTCACCCCATCCTGTTTGCGGTTGCGGATGCCGGGAACGGTAAACCGCCGCATCGGCTGCGGGGTGGGGTTGGCACGGCTGGTGCTGGTATCTAGCTGGAAGGTCGTTGACATGATGTCCCCGCGTCTAGCGATTGTCTGCGCTTGGGGAAAGAGCGCGCTTTCGACTTGTGTTGCGCCGGTGTTACGCTAGCTTCCGTCCCCGACGATCGCGCGGGGGATCTGCTTGCGATCAGTGGGAGATTTATTCCAGATGTTTCTTGACAGGGTAAAGCCGCTTGATGCGATCCTCGCAGCAGCGGAGAAGAAATCGCTCAAGCGCACGCTCGGCGGATTGCAACTGATGCTGTTCGGCATCGGCAGTATCATCGGCACCGGGATATTCGTGCTGACATCTGCGGGGGCGCAGAAAGCCGGGCCGGGTCTGATGCTGGCCTTCGCCATTGCGGGGCTGATCTGTATTGTCGCGGCTTTATGCTATGCTGAAATCGCCTCGACCATTCCGGTATCGGGTTCGGCTTATACCTACACCTATGCGACGATGGGCGAATTTCTCGCTTGGACAGTGGGCTGGGCGTTGGTGCTCGAATACGCGATCGCGGCGAGCGCCGTTTCTGTGGGGTGGTCAGGCTATTTCGTCGGCACAATCCTCAATGAGACATTCGGGATACACCTGCCAGCCGCGCTTTCGGGTGGGCCGCTGGCGTTTGGCGGGGTCGAGGGAGGTATTATCAACCTTCCTGCTTTCGTGATCGCACTGCTGGTTACCTGGTTGCTGCTGATCGGCACCAGCGAAAGCGCCAAGGTCAACGCGGTGCTGGTGGCGATCAAGGTGACTGCGCTCACGATCTTCATCGTGTTGACCCTGCCCGAAGTTGATGCGGATAAATTCAACCCGTTCCTGCCGGCTGGCGTTTTTGGCGGTTGGGGCACGGGTGTCGGCGCGGTCGGCGCTGCGGCGACGATCTTCTTCGCCTATGTCGGTTTCGATGCGGTTTCGACCGCAGCTGAAGAAACCAAAAACCCGCAGCGCAACGTTCCGATCGGGCTGATCGGTTCGCTGTTGTTCTGCACGGTGTTCTACATTCTGGTGGCAGCCGGGGCGATTGGCACGATTGGTGGTCAGCCGATCATGGGCCCGGGCGGCGTTCCGTTCCCGGCCGGTTCAGAAGAACTTGCACGGCAATGCGCCATGCCGGCCTATTCCGCTGCGTTGGTATGTTCGGATGAAGCGTTGGCCCATGTGCTGCGGCAGATCGGCTATTCGGGGATCGGTAATGCGCTGGGCTATGCCGCGTTCATTGCCTTGCCATCGGTGATCCTGGTGCTGCTGTTTGCGCAGACCCGCATCTTCTTCGTGATGAGCCGTGACGGCTTGCTTCCCGATGTGCTTAGCCGGGTTCACCCCAAGTGGCAGACCCCGCATGTGGTGACGATGATCACCGGCGCGGCGGTGGCGGTTGGTGCCGCGTTCCTGCCGGTGGGCAAGCTGGCTGACATTGCCAATGCCGGAACACTGTACGCCTTTGCGATGGTCGCGCTGGCGGTGATGGTGCTGCGGCGTAAGCGGCCTGATGTGAAGCGGCCATTCCGGGTTATGGGCTTGTGGGTCATTGCCCCTGCGGCGATGGCAGGCTGTCTGTTCCTGTTCTTCAATCTGCCGTTCGAAGCAATGATCGTATTGCCAACATGGACTGTGGCCGGGGTGCTCATGTATGTCGCCTATGGCCGCAGCCGCAGTCATCTGGGACGCGGGGTCGTGGAAGTGGTTGATGATGTGCTGGGAGAGGAAACACTCCTGCCTAAGGGCTAATCCGGTTTTTGATCAATGCCGTTTGAGACAATTAGAGGGGCGCCTGGTTCAGGCGCCCCTTTTTTGTTGGTTGACGAAGCGATTGCCAAGCTCACAAATGGAACATAATATGAACAGATGAGTCGTTCAGCTATGTCCTCGCACCTTTCATCTGCCCGCGCTGTGCTTCGCGTACCCCCGGAATCGCGCTGGCGACTGGCGTTACTGGATTTACCGCCAAGGGATCGCAGGCGACGGGCGCGGCGGGGTGCCCGATTGGTTTCTGCACGGGGCTGTATGCCTAGGGCCCTGAGCCTAGGTGTTGCCTTTAAGCCTCCTTATAGGCCTGCTTAGAGTTCCTTTACGTGTTTATGCGAAGTTCAGACCATGAACCTCGATTCGATCCCGCGGGCGTCTGATCGCCGACCGATAAGCCTGATGGTGAAAAGCCGGGTGCGCTCGCGCGTGGTGTTCGTCGATCTGATCGACCTGTCCGAAGGCGGTTGCAAGATCCGTGGAAAACCGGGATTTGCCGAGATGGGCGACCGGGTGACGATGAGGGTGAACGGCATCAACGCGCCGCTCGGCAACATCGCCTGGATTGAAGGGCCAATCGCGGGCGTCGCTTTCGAAGGCGCAATGCATCCCGCTGTGATCGATTATCTGTGTGAACAGGGCGGCGCAAAGCTGGCTGCCCCGCAACGCCGCAGGGTCTGACTACCTACTTGCAAGCTTTGCATTTGGCGCGGAACATATAAGGAACATAAAGGTGTTCCCTAAGGTTCCCAATGCCCCAGAAAACGATCGAAACCCCTGATGATGTGCTGCCCCTGCGCAGCGCCTTTGTCGAACTCGGAATCGTCAGCTGTTTCAGCTTTTTGCGCGGCGCGTCGCACGCGGCTGATCTGGTGCTGGCCGCGCACGCCCACGGTTATGATGCAATCGGGCTGGCCGATGCCAATTCACTGGCAGGCGTGGTGCGCCTGCATACCGAGGCGAAGGCGCTCAAGCTGCGCCCGGTGATCGGCTGCCGGATCGAGACGGTGGAGGGGCTGGCCTTTCTCGCTTATCCTGAAGATCGTGCCGCCTATGGCCGGTTATGCCGCCTCATCAGTGCCGGGCGGATGCATCTGCTGAGCGCTCCGCTGGCCCGCGCCGACGAGGCCAACCGCTTGATGTTCGAGCACGGGCCAAGCGGCCACCCGCGCGACCACCGGATATTGCCAAAATCACGCGATTTTCATTAGGGTTAGCGAGTAAACTTCAGCTCGCCTCAAGCGCATATCCGGCAGATCGTACCGTGCGGATCGGGTCTTTCGCGCCGTCGATCCCGATTGCTTTGCGCAAGCGGCGGATATGGACATCGACCGTGCGCAACTCGATGTCGGAGCCGGTGCCCCACACCCCGTCAAGCAATTGCCCGCGGTTGAACACCCGGCTCGGGCTTTCCATGAAGAACTTGAGCAAGCGGTACTCGGTCGGCCCCAGTTGCAGCGCGCGGCCGCGACGCTGCACCCGGTGCGCCACCGGATCAAGCTTGAGATCGCCAACCTCGATCGTCTCACCCGCCAGCGCCGGGCGGATACGCCGCATCACCGCCGCCACCCGGGCGAGCAGTTCGCGCGGGCTGAACGGCTTGGTCAGGTAATCATCCGCCCCGGTTTCGAGCCCGCGCACCCGGTCATCCTCAGCCTCGCGCGCGGTCAGCATGATGATCGGGACGTGTGCGGTTTCCTTGTCGCGGCGCAGCCGACGGCAAACCTCGATCCCGCTGGTGCCTTCGATCATCCAGTCAAGGATGATGAGATCGGGCACTTCCTCGCTGGCGAGAATCAAGGCCTCGTCGCCATCGCCTGTGCAACGGACGGAATAGCCTTCGTTCTGGAAACGATATTCGAGCAATTCGGACAGCGCCGGATCATCTTCAACCAGCAGTAATTTGGCAGCGGACATGGGCAAGATGCCTCCTCAAGCCCGCACAGACGGGCGCTGACAAGTGCTATGTGTCATCTACGCGACAGTTTGATGAAACGGAATGCGACAAGTTTTCCACACGGGCGTTACGCATCGCCCGTCATATCTTACTTTCACCGGTCCCCTTCGGGCGGATAGACACCGGTCGCCGCAAAGTGCACCATTTCCGCCACATTGGTCGCGTGATCGCCGATGCGTTCGATATTGCGGGCGACGAACAATAGCTGTGCTGCGCTCGAAATGGTCGAAGGATTTTCGACCATATGGCTGACAAGATTGCGGAAAATGCTGTTGTAAAAGGCGTCAACCTTGGCATCGGTGGCGATCACTTCGCGGGCCAGATCGGGATCGCGCGCGGCATAGGCGGTAAGCACGTCGTGCACCATATCGCCCGCCAACTCGCCCATTGCCGGCAGCAGTGTCAGCGGTTCAAAACGGCCGCGACCTTCGATCATGCCGACCCGCTTGGCGATGTTCTTGGAATAATCACCGATCCTCTCGATCACCCCGCCGATTTTCAGTGCAGCGATCACTTCGCGCAGGTCATCAGCCATCGGCGCGCGCAAGGCGATGATTCGCACCGCCAGCTTATCAACCTCGGTCTCCAGCGCGTCGATGCGCTTGTCGCGGGCCACAACGCTTTCGGCCAGCGCCACGTCGCCGCGCACCAGCGCATCAAGCGATTCGGCAATGGCGACTTCAGCCAACCCGCCCATTTCCGCGATCAGGCCGCGCAGCCGGGTGATGTCTTCGTCGAAGGCCTTGACGGTATGTTCAGCCATCAGCCGTACCTTCCGGTGATATAGTCCTTGGTGCGTTCTTCGATCGGATTGGTGAAAATATCCGAGGTTGGGCCATATTCCACCATCTTGCCGAGGTGGAAAAATGCCGTGCGCTGACTGACGCGGGCGGCCTGTTGCATCGAGTGGGTGACGATCACGATGGCGTATCGGCCAGAAAGTTCATCGATCAGTTCCTCAATCTTGGCGGTCGCGATCGGATCGAGCGCGCTTGCCGGTTCATCCATGAGGATCACCTCCGGGTCAACCGCGATGGCGCGCGCGATGCACAGGCGCTGCTGCTGCCCCCCCGACAACGCGGTGCCCGAATCGTCGAGCCTGTCCTTGACCTCGTCCCACAGCCCCGCGCGGGTAAGCGAACGTTCGACCACCACATCAAGATCGGCCTTCTTTTCGGCAAAGCCGTGGATTTTCGGCCCATAGGCGATGTTTTCATAAATCGATTTGGGGAAAGGGTTGGGCTTTTGGAACACCATCCCGACCCGCGCGCGCAGTTGCACCACGTCCATCCGGTCGGCGTGGATGTCCTCACCATCAAGCTCGATCAACCCGCTCACCTTGGCCGTGCTGATCGTGTCGTTCATGCGGTTGAAGCATCGCAGAAACGTCGATTTGCCGCAGCCCGACGGGCCGATAAAGGCGGTGACGTAATTGGGCGAGATGTCGATCGACACTTCGTCAATCGCCTTGATGTCGCCGTAAAAGACCGAAACGTCGCGCGCGCGGATTTTGGCGCTTTCGTCGGTCATATTGGGATGGATCACAGTCACCAGCGTTTCTCGAATTTGTTGCGGAGGTAAATAGCGAGGCCGTTCATGGCGAGCAGGAACACCAGCAGCACGATAATAGCTGCACTGGTGCGTTCCACAAAGCCGCGATCAATTTCATCAGACCACAGGAAAATCTGCATCGGCAGCACTGTGGCGGGCGAAGTGAAGCCATCGGGCGGGGTGGCGACAAAGGCGCGCATTCCGATCAGCAGCAGCGGCGCGGTTTCACCCAGCGCGCGGGCCATGCCGATGATCGTTCCTGTCAGCATCCCCGGCATCGCCAGCGGCAGCACATGATGGAACACCACCTGCACCGGCGAAGCGCCAATCGCCAGCGCGCCGTCGCGGATCGACGGTGGCACCGCCTTGATCGCGTTGCGCCCCGAAATCACGATCACCGGCATTGTCATCAGTGCCAGCGTCATCCCGCCGATCAGCGGGGCGGAACGCAGGTTGGGAAACAGCGAAAGGAAGATCGCGAGGCCAAGCAAGCCGAAGATGATCGATGGCACAGCAGCCAGATTGCTGATCGACACTTCGATCAGGTCGGTCCAGCGGTTTCTGGGCGCGTATTCTTCCAAGTAAAGCGCTGACAGCACCCCGATCGGGAAGGCCAGCACCAGCGTGACCAACATCGTCAGCATGGTGCCCTTGAGCGCCCCCCATATGCCCACCGCCTGCGGACTGGTCGCATCCGAACGGGCGAGGAAGCCCCAGTCCCAATTCCGCGCAAGCTTACCTTCGTTCACCAACCGTGCAGCCAATGCCTGCATTTCCAGTGGGCCTTCACCCCGCATTCCGGCCGCCAGCGCCGAGGAAGACGCCAGTTGAAACGTCGCGCTGCGTTCAATCAGCGTGGGATCGGCGGCCAGCGCGGCGGCCAGATCACGCCAGCCTTCCGATGACAGCTCAGCGGCTGCATCCGGCCCAAGTTGCTGTTCGGCATAGAACGCCACCACATCGGGCAGGCCCTGCATTTCGAGCGTCTGCGTCGCGCTGGGCGCCGTCAGCGATACTGCATCGCCGCTTATTCCGCTTTCGGGAAAGTCGATGGTGACAGCGAGTTCGGCGCGCTGGAACCCGCCGATTCCGTTCACCAGCATATTGCCGAGCAGGAACACCAGAACCGCCACCGAAAACCCGACAGCAGCAAGGCCGAGCAGACGGAAGTTGCGTTCATCACGGTACCGCTTGGCGAGCCGTTTTTCGAACGTGGGTGTGCGCGTTGGCCGCGAGGAATCGGCATTCACGTCTGACGTGGGGAGGACAATGCTGCTCATTCGTAGGCCTCGCGGAAACGCTTGACGACGCGCAGGGCGATGAAGTTCAGCGCTAGTGTCACCATGAACAGCACAAATCCCAAGGCAAAGGCGCTGAGCGTGGCGGGGTGATCGGTGCTTTGTTCGCCGGTCAGCAGCTTGACGATCTGCACCGTCACGGTCGACATTGGTTCAAGCGGATTGGCGGTGAGATTGGCGGCAGGCGATGCTGCCATCACCACGATCATGGTTTCACCAATCGCGCGGCTGACCGCCAGCATGATCCCGGCAACAATGCCGGGCAGGGCAGCTGGGAACAGCACCCTGCGGATGGTTTCGGACTTGGTCGCCCCCATCGCCAGGCTGCCATCGCGCATCGCACCGGGAACGGCCGCCATCGAATCATCTGCCATCGATGATACGAAGGGAATGATCATCACCCCCATGACAATACCGGCCGCCAGCGCGCTTTCGGTCGAGGCGCTGGTGATGCCGATTGCGACGGCGGCATCGCGGATCATCGGAGCCAGCGTCAGCGCGGCAAAATAGCCATAAACTACCGTCGGCACCCCGGCGAGAATCTCCAGCAACGGCTTGACCCAGCTGCGCACGCGCGGGTGGGCATATTGGGTAAGGTAGATCGCGCTCATCAAGCCAAGCGGGATCGCCACGATCATCGCAATGATCGCGCCAATGAAAATCGTCCCCCAGAACAATGGCACCGCGCCATAACGCGAAGGGTCGGTCGCTTCGGGGCTGACCATCGTATCCGGCCCCCAGAAAGTGCCGAACAGGAAATCCACCGGTGAAACGAAGGTGAAAAACCGGAAGGTTTCAAACACCAGGCTGCCGAAAATGCCCAGCGTGGTAAGGATCGCCACCAGCGAGGCCAGCAGCAGGATCATCATCACCGTGCGTTCAACCCGGGTGCGGGCGCGGAAATCGGGGCGCAGCCGCAGGAAGGCAAGCCCGCCGCAAGCCAGAGCAATCAGCACAGTCACGATTATGCCGATGATCTTGTAGCGGCTGATCGCCTCCCTGAACGGGGCGACCAGTGCTTCGGCCTCGACATTGAAAACTGCCGGCGCAGTGCCCTGCGCCACCGCGCGCGCTTCGCCGATAAACGCGTCGCGTTCAAACCCGAAGGCGGGAAGCTGGGCCGCGGCGGGCGACGCCAGCACTGATTGCATCACCAGTTGCGGCGCCAGCACCGACCATATGGTGATGAATGCCAGAACCGGGATCACCACCCACAATGCGACATACCAGGCATGATAGACCGGACGCGAGGCTGAGCGCAGCGCCGGGTCACTCGATTGGAAGCTCCACGCCTTGGCCCGGCCGGAAAGCCAACCTGCAAGGCCTAGCCCCATAGCAATCAGGATCAACGTGATCGGCGACATCAATCAGACCTGTGGTTCCTGCACGGGGTGCGCAATTTATTGAAACGAGCTGGCACAGCCGCGAAGCCCCAGCGATTATGTCATGCCCAGCGCATGTTGAAGAAATAAGACACTACTATGACAGTTGTTGGGTTTCAGCTTCGTGCGGGGTTACATCATTGTCATGAATGGCGTAATTTTCGGCGTCCGGTTCCGGTTCTGGTTCGGCCACAGGAATCCGCAACACCACGCTTGTGCCTACGCCAAGTTCGCTGGTGATGTCGAGCCGTCCACGGTGGCGTTCCACGATATGCTTGACGATGGCGAGGCCTAGCCCGGTGCCACCTGACGCGCGGCTGCGCCCCGGATCTGTGCGGTAAAACCGGCGGGTCAGGTGCGGGATCTGTTCAGGCGCAATACCTTCGCCCTGATCGGCCACCGTAATCCGCGCGTGGCCAGCCTGCCCCAGATCGAGCGCCACAGTGACCGGCTTGTCAGGAGCACCGTATTTAAGCGCATTGTCGACGAGATTTCGCACCACCTGCTCTAGCTGCTGGCGATCGCCCAAAACGCAAACGTCAGCGTGCAATTCCATCTGCAATCGATCGCTGCGGTTCGATCCGGCAGCGTCGCGAGCGGCGCGTTCAACCAGCGGAAGCAGGTCGATCCGCTCGGTCGGCAGATCATGCTTTTCCGCCTCGACCCGTGACAGGCTCATCAGATCGCTGACCAGCGCCTGCATACGTTGCGCTTCGCGTTCGATGATGCCGAGAAATTTTTGCGCGGTGGTGGTTTCAATGCCGCCATCGCCTTCGCGCAGGGTTTCGACATAGCCCAGAATCGCGGCCAACGGCGTGCGCAATTCGTGGCTGGCATTGGCGACGAAATCGGTGTGCGCGCGGCTGATATCGGCCTCGGCCGTCTGGCTTATGAATTCCAGCATCGCCAGCCGATCATCGATTGCCTGCCGGTTGATCTGCCAGATATCGCCGCGCCGCACGAGCCCGCGAACAATCGCCTCGCCTTCCCGGTTTTCGTTGAGCAGCGATGCCGCTTCGGGCTGGCGCAGCGCAACGCGGGCGTCCTGGCCGATAACATGCGGGCCCAAAAGCTTGCGCGCGGCACGGTTGGCGATGGCGATGGTGCTGCGTTCGGTAATCAGCAGCGGGGTGGAAGAATTTTCGATCAGGTCGCGAATCGAATCGACCGTGACGCTTGGCTTCACCTTGACCTTGGGTGGTTCGGGCGGTCGTCCCCCGGCCACCAGCAGCGAGCCAACCCAGACTGCCACCACTGCCAAGGCAATCACCGGATCGACCCCGGTCAACAGCATAGCCACAAAGGTAGCAGCCGCGAGCAGGATGCCGGCGATCGGGATGTTCTGGCCGCTGCCCATGATGAGAGCCCCCTTACAACCTTGCGCGGGTGGTGGGAAGCAGGCGCGCTACAGATTAGGCGCGGACATGAAAAAGGGCGGCCAAGCCTAAGCCTGCCGCCCTGTTCATCCGCAACGGAAGTGGTGACCCCTACGGGAATCGAACCCGTGTTTCAGCCGTGAAAGGGCCGCGTCCTAACCGCTAGACGAAGGGGCCATCTCGGTTGCGAGAGCGCGCACTTAGGGGGGTGGATGGGGTCGGTCAAGTCCCGTTTGGTTGCCCGCGCGGAAAAACACCCACCGCTGCGATCAATCGGCGAAAGCGGCGTCTTCAAGATGCAGTTCAGCCGCCGGACGGTTGCCCCAGTCATCAAGCTTCACGCGGCCCGCAAGGTGAAAACGCCGCCCATTGCTGCGGTGAAGCAGGGTTTGCGCCATTTCAGTTTCGCCCGCACGAAAGGCAATCGCCTTGAAACTGCGCCCGTCCATGCCGCACGCGATCAACCGCAGGTGATCCTTGCCGACGATGTCCGCCTTGATGATCCGCACCGGCCCAACCGCAATGCGTGGGGCGGGCCAGCCGACCCCGTATGGCCCGGCAGCCTCCAGCGTTTCAACCAGTTCAGGGGTCAGCCCGCCGGGGGTCAGCGCCAGATCGAGCAGCATCGCCTGACCGGCGCGAGCATGATCGACATCGCGCGCCAACCGCGTGTCGAGGAATTCGGCAAAATCGGGGAGCCGGGCAGGATCAATCGTCAACCCCGCCGCCATCGCGTGACCACCGCCCGCGACCAGCAATCCCGCCTCACGCGCCGCAATGATCGCCGCGCCCAGATCAACGCCGCTGATCGACCGGCCCGAGCCTTTGCCCTGCGCATCATCGAGCGCGATGACCACCGCCGGTTTGCCGGTCTTTTCCTTGATCCGCCCCGCGACAATCCCGATCACGCCGGGATGCCAGCCGTGGCCTGACAATACCTGCACCGCCATATTGTGCTGCCCGGCAAGCTGCGCTTCGGCGGCTTCCTGCACCTCGGCTTCGATTGCGCGCCGTTCTTCGTTCAGCTGAGAGAGCTGCGCGGCGATGGCGCGGGCTTCGTCTGGATCAGTGGTGGTCAGCAGCCGCACACCCAAAGTCGATTCGCCAATCCGCCCGCCCGCGTTGATCCGCGGGCCGAGTGAAAAGCCGAGATCGCTGGCCTGCGGTGCGCGGGTAAGGCGACTTGCATCCATCAGCGCCGCCATCCCGATCCGGTCGCGCCGGGCGAGCACTTTCAGTCCCTGCGCCACAAATGCGCGGTTGAGGCCGTGGAGCGCGGCGACATCGGCCACGGTTCCCAGCGCCACCAGATCGAGCAGCCCCATCAGATCAGGCTCAGCCCGATCAGCAAACCAGCCCTTGGCGCGCAAATTCCGCACCAGCGCAATGCCAAGCAGAAAGGCCACGCCCACCGCCGCCAGATGGCCGTGCGCCGCGCCCACGTCGCTTTCATCAAGCCGGTTGGGATTGACCAGCGCGGCGGCGGGCGGGAGGTCGGCCGAGCATTTGTGGTGATCGACCACAATCACATCCACCCCCGCATCCCGCGCCATGCCCAGCGCTTCATGCGCCATAGCGCCGCAATCGACCGTGACGATCAGCCGCGAACCGCTTTCGGCTAGTTTGACCAGCGCTTCGCCGCTGGGGCCGTAACCTTCAAGCAGGCGGTCGGGGATGTAATAGCCCGCCGTGTGCCCCAATTGCCCCAGCAGTTCGACCAGCAACGCCGCGCTGGTGGCGCCATCGACATCATAATCGCCGTAGATCGTCACCTGCTCGCCGGTGATGACGCACTGCGCGAGGCGTTCGGCGGCGGTGTCCATGTCGCGGAAGACCGACGGATCGGGCAGAAACGCGCGCATGGTCGGGCGGGCGTGGCGTTCCAGATCATCGTCGGCCACACCGCGGGTCAGCAGCAATTGATCGAGGATCGTGCGATCCAGCCCGTGCGCGCTTGCTGCCTGCCCGTCATCCAGCTCCATATTGCCGCCGCGCCACCGCCACGCCTTGCCCGAAAGCGATGACGTGACGCCAAGCACGGGGGCGAGCGCGGGGGATGGTTGGGAAATAGTGGCCATGCCTGCTTCCTAGCCCAATCCCCGCACAACCGACAGGCGGATGCGATTGACAATCGACAGGCGTGCGGGGAAGTCTTGCGCCATGTCATCAAACACCGCGCCCAGCCTGCTGATCATCTGGCACAGCCGCACCGGCGCAAGTGCGGCGATGGCGCGCGCGGTGGCTGAGGGCGCGGGCGCGACCGGGTTGCTGGTGACTGCCGCTGACGCATTGCCCGAAATGTTGCTGTCGGCCGATGGTTACATTTTCTGTTGCCCAGAAAACCTCGCGAGCATGAGCGGGCTGATGAAAGAAATGTTTGATCGCGCCTATTACCCGGTGCTCGGTCGGATCGAAGGGCGGCCCTATGCCACGCTGATCGCCGCTGGTTCGGATGGGGAGGGGGCGCAGCGCCAGATTGACCGGATCGCGACCGGATGGCGTCTGCGCCGGGTAGCTGAGCCATTGATCGTGAACCTTGACGCGCAAACGCCCGAGGCCATCGCCGCGCCGAAACAGGTGCCGGACGAGGTTCTGCAACAGTGTCATGAAATGGGGGAGGCCTTGGCTGAGGGCTTGCGTCTTGGCGTGTTTTAGCGATTGATCCAAAACGGGATATGTCTGCTGATTGAGGACTCGACGATGGGCTGTAAACTCGCCTAAGTTGATGAAAGTATTTTGGCTCTTTCGGGCGCGTTAGAATAGGGGGCTGGACAATTTCACAGTCGCAGCGTGCCGATATCACACAATTGCACCTGCTGTTTGCCAAGGGCAAACGGCCCAGTTGCGATGCGATCAGGGCGTTTGCCGCGCGCCAGCAAGCGGTTGACCTCAGCCATGACCCTATCAGTGATGATGATCTGCTGGATGCGGCGGCTTGGCCCGATCAGATGGTTTGGGCTGAATTATTGTGTGACGGCCTGACCTTTGATCTCAGCGGACTTGCCCCCGGTCAGCCAGGCGCTTTCCCGGTCATCGAACATCGTTTTGATCTGGCTGAAATGCCAACCGCTGCCAGCTACGATGCGCTTTCGGTTATACCGGGGCCGCATATTGCGGCTGGTGGGCGCAGCTTACCGGTGGTGCGGGCGATGCTGGCGCTGGCGCGTGATCTGGCCTTGTGTTTCGATGATCTTGCGGCGGTGTGCTGGGCCCCGTCGCGCAGCGCAATCGGGCGGCGGTTTTTCGAATCGGTCATTTCCGCATGGCTTGATGGCGGGCCGTTTCCCGCGCTCGGCCTCACTGCCTTTGCCCAAAGCGCGGATGGTGCGCTGCACAGCGTAGGGCTCGATTTCTGGATCGGACAGGAACTGCGGATTGAACCGCCTTTGAGCGCCGACCGGGTGGCAGCAACGCGGCTCGGGATCCGGCTCGTGAACCAGTTTGTGCTCGCAGGCAGACTGGACAACGATGAACGGATCATCGCGCCCGACGGAACCCGGTTAGTGCTACGCCCTTCGCGCGATCCCGCGCTGATCATAGTGCGGCGCGAATAGATGAAGGCTTTGGGTCGCACCGCTTCCACTGCCGTGATTGCTTTTCGCTCGGTCAATTGTCCCGGTACGGCGGGATATGACCCCGGCCTGCAACGCCATCACCTGCTGCCGCGGCAGTTATTGTCGCGTCGGTGTTTCGGAGGGCTGTTCGAAGCCGTCGGGCGAAGCCGCGTCGGGTTTGAAGATTTCCGCGCCAATGGACTGTTGCTGCCAGCAACAGAACGGGCGGCGATCCGCACCGGGATGCCGCTGCATCGCGGGCCGCACCGGCGTTACAATGAAGTGGTGATGGCGCGGGTCGGGCGGATTGAGGAGCGCTGGTCACACCTGCGCCATCAGGATGCCGATTTGGCGCTGACCGAAGCATTGCTGCGTCTGCGCGTGCTGCAAGGCGCGCTGCGACGGCAATTGCTGGCCGAACGCCGACGGGTGATGCTCAGTCGCAACGACCCGCTCGGCACCGGATTTGACTTCAGCGAACTCGACACAATGGCCGAGGCGCTGTGGCTGGCGAAATAGCCGCCTATTCCGCAGCTTCGATGAGCGCGGCCCACGCGGTATAATCCGAATTGGCCAGCATCCGCGCTTTGGCGGCGTGGTATTCGCGTTCAAACCGGGCGACGAGGTCTTCAACGCTGCCGACCTGCTTGATCGGGCCGATGCCTTGGCCCGAACCCCAGATGTCTTTCCACGCCTTGGCCTTGGTGTTGCCGCCGCTGCCAAAGTTCATCTTGCTGGGATCGCTTTCGGGCAGGTTGTCAGGATCAAGCCCCGCTTTTTCGATCGATGAGCGCAGGTAATTGCCGTGCACGCCTGTAAACAGGTTGGAGTAGATGATGCCTTCTGACGAACCTTCGACGATGCCCTGCTTGTAATCTTCGGTGGCGTTGGCTTCCTTGGTGGCGATGAAGGCGCTTCCGGCATAGGCAAAGTCAGCGCGCAGGGCCTGCGCCGCAAGAATGCTCGCCCCGTGCCCAATCGCGCCCGATAAGGCCACCAGCCCATCAAACCATTCGCGGATTTCCTGCATCAAGGCGAAGGGTGACAACGCGCCCGCGTGACCGCCAGCCCCGGCGGCGACCGGGATCAACCCGTCGGCACCTTTTTCGATCGCCTTCATGGCGAAGCGGTTGTTGATCACGTCGTGCATCGTGATCCCGCCCCAGTTGCGCACCGCCTGGAAAATCTCCTCACGCGCGCCGAGTGAGGTGATAACCAGCGGCACCTGCCATTTTTCGCAGGTGGCCATGTCGGCTTCGACCCGGTCATTGGTTCTGTGGATGATCTGGTTGACCGCAAATGGCGCAGCCGGGCGATCCGGGTGCATCCGGTTATGCTTGGCCAGTTCCTCGGTGATCTGGTGCAGCCATTCATCCAGCAACGTCTGCGGGCGGGCGTTCAACGCGGGGAAACTGCCGATAATCCCGGCCTTGCATTGCGCGATAACCAGTTCCGGCCCGGAAACGATGAACAGCGGCGATCCGATCAGCGGAAGACGCAGGCAATCAAACGGGGCGGGAAGCGGCATCGGTTTCTCCTGAAAACGTAATTCTTGCAGGCCCCGTCTCTAACGCCGGTTGCGGGGCTGCCAAGTAGCAATTTGGAAAAGAGCTTGCGCGTCAGGCGAGCAGGTCTTCGATCCCGTAAAACCGCGCCGCTGTCCCCGCAAACAGCGCAGCCTTTTCGTCCGCGCTGGCTGACCGGGTGAGGCGTTTGAAGGCGTTCCACAGCACCGCATAGTCCGCGCCCCAGTAATCGACCGGGTAGTTGCTTTCGAACATCGCGCGGTGCGGCCCGAAGACTTCGATGCAGGTTTCGATATAGGGACGCCACAAGGCGGCGAGGTGTTCCGACCCGTGGCCTGCTGCCGGGCCATCTTCGGGCAGGGCGCAGAACGCCATCGCCAGCCCGCCAAGCTTGACCACCACGTTTTCGCATTGTGCAAGCTCGTGGATATGGCGACGCCAGATGTCGAACCTTTCGTGCAGCCTGCCCTTGTAAGCCGCCACCCCCAACGGCGTTCCGCAATGGTCAAGGCAGATCGGCTGATCGGGAAAGGCGCGCGCCAGATCGATCACGTCAGGTAGCTGCGGTTCGAGCACCCAGGCATCAAACGTCAGCCCGCGCTTGCCCAGTTCGGCAAACCCTGCGCGAAAGGTCGCGTCCCGGTACAGCCCTTGCGGTGCATGGAATGGCGGGCCGAGCACCTGCGGGTCAGCATCCCACGCGCCTTGATGGCGGATGCCCCGGAACCGGTGCGGGGCGACCGTGGTGAGCGCGTCGAGCACTTCGCCCGCGCCGCTTCCCAGCGTCAGATCAGCATGGCCGATAATCCCCGCGCAGGCCCGGCCCGGCCCATACAGCCCGCTCGCCGATTGCGCCGCGACACCATTGACGAATTCCACCTCACCCACCGTCTTCAACGCATCGCCATAGGCCGCGTTGTAAAACGCGCCGCATTCCATGAAGACCGTGCCGATGATGTTGTGCCCGCTGGCGAGGTGGGCGTTGAGCTGATCGAAGGTGTAGTGCGCATTATCGACCAGTGTGGCGATAAAGGGATGGTGCGGCTCGGGAAACATCGGGATCATCGGCCGCAGATCCCACAGGTGGTGGTGCGGGTCGATGATCGCCAAATCGGGTTCGAGGATATCCTCGGCGTTGCGATTCGCAGGTGTCATTGCTCTCTCCCTTGCCCGGCGCACACGCAGTGTGTTGGAGACACATGTGACACAGTCCTGGCCGTAAAAAGCGGCCCTGCCATATGCCCCGCCCAAGCGCGCCCGCGCCAGTGATTTTGGTCATCCCTAAGGTGAAAAAGGCGCTGCGTCATGCCCCATTCTATAACGGCGCGGGCTGTGGTAGGAAATCAGATCACGGCGCGGCGATAAATATGCCAAGTGGCATGGCCTAGCACGGGTAACGCCACCAGCAGGCCGAGGAATACCGGCACCATCGCCGCAAACAACAGCGCGGCGATAATCGCCGCCCAGCCGATCATCACGGCAAAATTGCTGCGCACCACCTTGAAACTGGCAATGATCGCGGTGAGGAAATCGACCTGGCGTTCCACCAGCATCGGCAGGCTGATCACCGTCATCGCGTAAAAGGCAAAGGCCATCACCGCGCCGACCGCGCTGCCCACCGCCAGCATCATCAGCCCCGCCGGGGTGACGAGCGCCGCTATCGATTCGCCGCCCATTCCGCTTTCCGCCATAAACACCGCAAAGATGCCGTGCGCCACGATCATCCAGAACGAAAAGGCGACGAATACGATCACCCCCATCGACAGAATCTGTTCATCACCGTGGCCCCTGAGCGCGCCGAACACTGCGCGCCACGACAGCGGCTCTGCCAGTTCCCGCCTGCGGCTTGCCTCGTAAAAGCCGACCGCGATGAACGGCGCTATCAGCGGAAAGCCCGCTATCGCCGGGATCAGCCAGCCAGGTTCGCTTGCCGATAAGGCTGTCCAGCCAATCGCAAGGCCGGCCAGCACATAGACCCCGCCGAAAAACAGGCCGAACTGCGGCATGGCCAGAAAATCACGCCAACCGGCGGCAAGCGCATGGGCAAGATCGCCCCAGGCCAGATCATCTGCAACCTGCGGCGGTGCGGGGGCGGGCGCAGCCTCGTCCTGTTCCAGCGTCTCCATCGCGGGCCTCTCCTCCCAGTGGTCAACCCGGCAATAGTTGCGCGCAAAATCGTCGCGGCGCAAGCGGCCGGACGATCAGGAGGTGGGCGTGACAACCGCCGCATTGGCCGCGGAAAGCACCGCGCGCACGCTGGCGGTGGCGATGTCTTCATCGATTCCGCAGCCCCAGATGGTGCGGCCATCTACCGCGCGGCATTCAAGGTAAGCCGCCGCGCGCGCGTCAGTCCCTGTTCCCAGCGCGTGTTCGGTGTAATCGACCACTTCGATATCCACCCCGAAGGCTTCACGCAGGGTGCCCATCACGCTGGAAATCAACCCGTTGCCGCGCCCCGAAACGCTCTGTTCCTGACCGCTCACCGCGATTGTTCCGGCGAATATCCGCGTGCCATCGGATGCGCGGCTTTCCTCGTAGCGCACAAGCTGGAAGTGCTTGGGGTGGGTTTGCACATGATAGGCACGGCGGAACGCATCCCAGATATCGGCGGCGTTCAATTCGCGCCCCAGCTCATCCGCAACCTGCTGCACGTGGCGCGAGAAATCGGCCTGCATTTTCTTGGGCAGCTTGAGGCCCTGATCCTTCTCCAGCACCCAGGCGAACCCGCCTTTGCCGGATTGGGAATTGACGCGGATCACCGCTTCGTAATTGCGGCCCAGATCAGCCGGATCAATCGGCAGATAGGGCACGCGCCAGCCTTCGTCATTCTGGGTTTCGCGCGCTTCGAAACCCTTCTTGATCGCGTCTTGATGGCTACCGGAAAAGGCGGTGTAAACCAGTTCGCCGCCATAGGGGTGGCGTTGGTGAACGGGCAGGTCGTTGCAATAGGTCACCGTTTCGATCACCCGGTCGATGTCGGAGAAATCGAGGCCGGGGTCGACCCCTTGGGTGTAAAGGTTAAGCGCCATTGTCACGAGGCAGCAATTGCCGGTGCGCTCGCCATTGCCGAACAGGCAGCCTTCCACGCGGTCGGCCCCCGCCATCAGCCCCAATTCCGCCGCCGCGACCCCGGTGCCGCGATCATTGTGGGTATGCAAGGAAAGCACCGCGCTTTCCCTGTTCGGCAGGTGGCGGGCGAAATATTCGATCTGATCGGCGTAGATGTTGGGCGTCGCCGCCTCAACCGTGGCGGGCAGGTTGAGGATGATCGGGCGTTCGGGCGTGGGGGCCAGAACCTCCATCACCGCGGCACAAACCTCGATCGAAAAATCGAGCTCTGCGGTGGAGAATGTTTCGGGTGAATACTGGAAATGCCAGTCTGTATCCGGGCGCCGGGCGGCTTCGTCGCGCATCACCTTGGCACCGGCTACGGCGATGGCTTTCACCTCGTCCTTACTCATCCGGAACACGATGTCGCGCCATGCCGGGCTGACTGCGTTATACAGATGGACGATGGCGGTGCGCGCGCCTGCAAGGCTGGCAAAGCTGGTGCGGATCAGGTCTTCGCGGCTCTGGGTCAGCACCTGAACGATCACATCTTCGGGGATCGCGTCCGATTGGACGAGGCCGGATATGAAATCGAACTCGGTCGCACCAGCGCTGGGGAAGCCGACTTCGATTTCCTTTACCCCGATTTCGACCAGCAGATCGAAGAACCGGCGTTTCTTCACCGCATCCATCGGGTCGATGATCGATTGGTTGCCATCGCGCAGATCGGTCGAAAGCCAGCGCGGGGCTTTATCAATCAGGCGCGAAGGCCATTGGCGGTCGGGCAGGTTGATCTGGCCGAACGGGCAGTATTTGACGGCAGGATTTTTGAGCATGGTCATGAAAAAAGGCTTTTCGCGGGAGAGATAGGAAAGCTGCGGCAGTTACCCTTGGGAAGGGCGCCGCGCCATCCGTGCGCGCGGCAACCTACGCCCAAGGGCGCATAAGTCGAAGCAGCAGCGATGCGTTCCGCGTCATGATTTCATTCTTTGCCGATAATCCCTGCCTGTGCAAGCCGGGATTGTCCCTGTGCAAATTACCCGCAGCGCGCATCGCGGATGATGTTCTGCGCATCGAGCATGATCGAAAGGCGCGGGTTGGTGGGATCGGGGTTGACGGTGCCAATGCTGCCAAAGGGGACAAAGCGCAGATTGTCGTTGCGGCCCAGCGCGGTGATGATTTCCACCCGCGTCGGTTGATCGGCGAGCTTGCCAATGAACGGCCCCATCAGATTTGCGCCGCAATTGGCCGAGGCAGGATCGGTCAGCGTGCCAGGAGCAAATGGGCCGGGGGCCGCTCCGGGCAGAGGCGTAGCGATGGTTGGCGCGACGGTCGCGGCAGGGTTGGGGGCTGGGGCAGGGCCAGCCTCTCCGCTGCCAATCCGCGCGGCAAAGCTATCGGCATCATTGGCGGGCTGATCGGCATTGCTTCCGCACGCGCCGAGCGTGATGACGGCGAGGGCGAGGGGTGCGGCGCGCAGAATATCGGCAAGACTGGTCATGGGGTGGTTCCCTGTTGAAACGGCGTCAGCGTCAAAGCGCGTCTTGCGTTACCCATTTATGACATTCAACCATGCACTATCGCTGGCGCAGTCGATCATGGGTGAGCTGATCCACCCGCGTCACGCCCATCAACCGCATCCCGCGCTCGATCTCGTCCTTGAGGATGCCTAGAGCGCGCTCGACCCCTTCCTGACCCGCCGCTGCCAGCGCGTAGAGGTAGAGCCTGCCCCCCGATGCCGCGCCCGCGCCGCTGCACAATGCCTTCATCACATGGGTGCCGCGCCGAATGCCGCCATCGCAGATTATCTCGATCTGGCCGCCCACGGCGTCAACAATTTCGGGAAGTTGGTCGAAGGGCGCACGGCTGCCATCCAATTGCCTTCCGCCGTGGTTCGATACCATGATCGCATCCGCGCCGATTTCAACCGCGCGGCGCGCATCCCCTGCGCTCATCACGCCCTTGAGCACAAAGGTGCCGCCCCATTGTTCGCGGATCGCGGCGGCTGTGTCCCAATCCATTGCGGTGTCGAGCATGGTGTTGAAATAATCCGCGATGCTCAGCGCTTCGCTGCTGCCCTCGCGCACGTGAGTATCGAGGTTGGGCAGGCGGAACTTTTCGCGCAGCAGATAATCCAGTGTCCAGCGCGGGCGGGCGGCGTAACTGATGATGCTGGCCGGGGTAAAGCGCGGCGGGGTGGTGAAGCCGCTGCGCAGGCACCGTTCGCGCTTGCCCGAAACGATGGTGTCGACCGTCAATGCCAGCGCATCGAACTTCGCGGCCTGACAGCGTTCGATCATGTGGGTATTCAGCCCTTTGTCCTTGTGGACATAGAGCTGGAACAGCTTCGGCCCGCTGGTCAGCGCCGCGATTTCCTCGATGCTGCGGGTGGCGAGGCTGGAAATGCCGAACCACAGGCCGAACTTCTCTGCTGCCTTGGCAACGGCGGTTTCACCCTGCCAGTGAAACGCGCGCTGCACGGCGGTGGGGGAGAGCATCAGAGGTAGCGCCGAACGGCGGCCAAGGATGGTGCAGGAGGTGTCGATTTCACCAACACCCGCCAGCACATCAGGCACCAGATCGACCGTATCAAACGCCGCCGTGTTGCGCGCCTTGGTCAATTCATCATCCGCCGCGCCGTCAATATAATCGAAAACGGGGAAGGGCAGGCGCGCCTGTGCCAGCCTGCGGAAATCATCGATATTGTGGCAATCGGACAGGCGCATCGTCGCGATGGACTGCCCGATTGCCGGGATGCTGTCGAGGGGGGCTTACTGCTTTTCGAACGCGGCACTGATGGTCAGTTCCACGTCCGTGCCCACAAACGGAGCGCCGTAATTGATGTCCCACTGGGTGCGATCCATCACCGCGCGGGCATGAAAGCCGACTGTTTCTTTCTTGTTGAATGGGTTGGCCCCTGCGCCGACAAACTCAACCGCCAGCATGACCGGCGCGGTTTTGCCGTTGATCGTCAGGTCGCCCACCACATTGGCCGACGTGTCGCCGGTCTTCACCACCTTGGTTGAGGTGAATTTGGCCATGCCCGGTTCTGCGCCGAAGAAATCGGGTTCAGCCCCATCCTTGCCCGGGCGCAGCAGGTGGTTCTTGAGGCCTTCACTGGCGAGGGTCACTTCGGCAATCGGAATCGCAATATCAAATGTCGCGGCTTCGATATTGGCCGGGTCAATCACCATTGATCCGGTGATATTGCCGAACAGGCCGAAATAATCGTTGAAGCCGAAATGGCTGACATTCCAGCCGACCAGCGTGTGCGCAGGGTCAACCGCATAGGTGCCTGCGGTGACGCGCGCGGTGTCCTGCACGCCGGGCATTTGCGATGCGCCCTGCGCAAAGATCGCGGGCGCAGCCACAACGCCGCCGGTTGCAACGGCGAGGATGGCGGCGGCTGTAGCGGCAAATGTAAAGCGTTTCATCGGGAATCGGCCTCCTGTTGATTCTCAATCCCAATTCCCGATGTAACACAAATATGCCGCGCTGGGCCTTTCAGTTTTTCGCCTTGTCGACCAGCTTGTTGGCGCTGATCCACGGCATCATCGCGCGCAGCTTTGCCCCGGTCTGTTCGATCGGGTGGGCCTCGGCACGCTTGCGAGCGGCTTTCAGTTCCGGCTGTCCGGCGCGGTTATCGAGCACGAAGTTCTTCACGAACCGGCCCGACTGAATATCGTCAAGCACGCGCTTCATTTCAGCCTTGGTTTCAGCCGTGATGATGCGCGGGCCGGTGGTGATGTCGCCATATTCGGCAGTATTGCTGATCGAATAGCGCATATTGGCGATGCCGCCTTCATACAGCAGATCGACGATCAGCTTGGTTTCGTGCAGGCATTCGAAATAGGCCATTTCGGGGGCGTAACCGGCTTCGACCAGCGTTTCGAACCCGGCCTGGATCAGGTGGGTGATCCCGCCACACAGCACCGCCTGTTCGCCGAACAGATCGGTTTCGCATTCCTCGCGGAAGTTGGTTTCGATGATACCCGAACGCCCGCCGCCAACGGCAGAGGCATAGGCCAGCGCCACATCATGCGCCGCACCGCTCGCGTCCTGATGGATCGCGATCAGGCAGGGCACCCCGCCGCCCTTCACATATTCACTGCGGACCGTGTGGCCCGGGCCCTTGGGCGCGATCATGATGACGTCGATATCGGCGGGCGGTTCGATCAGGCCGAAATGGACGTTGAGGCCGTGCGCGAAAGCGAGCGCGCTGCCCGGCTTCATGTGGCCCTTGATGTCGTTCTCCCAGATCGCGGCCTGATGTTCATCGGGCGCGAGGATCATGATGAGGTCGGCCCACTTGGCCGCTTCCGTGTTGGACAGCACCGTGAAGCCTGCAGCCTCGACCTTCTTCGCGGTGGCCGAGCCTTCACGCAGGGCGATGGCGACTTCGGCCACGCCGCTGTCGCGCAGGTTCTGGGCGTGGGCGTGGCCCTGCGAGCCATAGCCGACGATCGCGACCTTCTTGGGCTTGATCAGATTGAGATCGGCGTCGGCGTCGTAGTAGACTTTCATTTCTTAGTTTCTCCGGTCTGTTCGTTTTCAGTCCGCAATTTAGCTGCGGCCTCTGGATCGGTTTTATCAAGGTTGTTGAGCGTCTGTTCTGTTTGCCTCTTTACGGCGTCGGTGCATTTATTCAGCTGTGACACAAATACGTCAGTGTCGCCTTCCTGAAAGGCTATCGATCCGTTGTCGAAAACAAATCGCTGAAATCCAGTATAGCCGCCGAACGAGTTTTTGGAGTTCACCTCCCCGCACGCGAGTTTCAGTTCGGGAAAAATGTCATACGGGCCGTAGCGAAACTGAGCCGAATCTGGATCCTTCAGATCGAGTAAAATTGCAGTCTCAACCTCTTTTTTGAAGATTTCTTCTTGAGAAGTCTGTCCGCAAGCGACCAATAAAAACCCTACAACGCAGATAACTTTACGCACTGTTCAGGCCCCCTGCGCCCCGCGCATCATGCCCACAATCCCGGTGCGGCCGACCTCGACCAGCCCCAGTTCGCGCATCAGCGCGATGAAGCTGTCGACCTTGTCGGGCGGGCCGGTGATTTCGAAGATGAAGCTTTCAGTGGTGGTGTCCACGGGGCGCGCGCGGAAAATGTCGGCGAGGCGGAGCGCCTCGACGCGCTTTTCGCCTGTGCCGGTGACCTTGATGAGGGCGAGTTCGCGCTCAACGTGAGGCCCGGCGGTGGTGAGATCGGTGACTTTGTGGACCGGCACCAGCCGTTCCAGCTGCGCTTCAATCTGGTCAATCACCTGCGGCGGGCCGTTGGTGACGATGGTGATGCGGCTGACCGCGTGATCTTCGGTAATATCGGCCACGGTCAGGCTGTCGATATTATACCCGCGCGCGGTGAACAGCCCGGTGATCTTGGCAAGGATCCCCGGCTCATTATCGACCATCACGGCGAGCACGTGGCGTTCCGAGGCTGCTTCGGTGATTTTCATGCTACAAACTTTCCCTGAAGCGGTGCCTAGACCAGCGCCTTGGCTTCGTCATCCATGGTGCCGCCAACCGCGTCGCCATACAGCATCATCTCGGTATGCGCTGCGCCCGATGGGATCATCGGCAGGCAGTTGGCATCCTGCGCGACCAGACAATCGACCATCACCGGGCCATCATGGGCCAGCATGGCGGCGATGCCTTCGTCCAGATCGCTTTCATCGTGGATGCGGATGCCTTTCCACCCGTAGGCTTCGGCTAGGCGGACGAAATCGGGGAGGCTGTCAGAATAGGAGTTCGAATAGCGGCTTTCATAGGTCAGTTCCTGCCACTGGCGAACCATGCCCATGTATTCGTTATTGAGGATGAACACCTTGACCGGCAGGCGGTATTGCGACGCGGTGCCGAGTTCCTGGATGTTCATCTGAATGCTGGCTTCGCCCGCAATGTCGATCACCAGCGCATCGGGGTGGCCCAATTGCGCGCCGATGGCGGCGGGCAGGCCGTAACCCATCGTGCCGAGCCCGCCAGAGGTGAGCCATTTGTTGGGGTCTTCAAATCCGAAATACTGCGCCGCCCACATCTGATGCTGGCCAACTTCGGTGGTGATGATCGGCGCGCGTTCGTGGGTGAGGGCATAGAGCCGCTCAACCGCCTTTTGCGGCATGATCATGCCAGGATGCTTGGCCGAACGTTCGGGGTAAGCAAGACATTCGCGTGCCCGCCAGCCTGCAATCCGCGCCTTCCATTCGCCCAGATCCTGCGCCTGACGTTTGCCCCAAGCCTCGATCATCTGCGCCAGCACCGTGCCGCAATCACCGACAATGCCCATGTCGACCGGCACCGTCTTGTTGATCGAAGAACGGTCGATATCGATGTGGATTTTCTTGGAGTTGGGCGAGAACGCGTCGAGCCTGCCGGTCACACGATCATCAAACCGCGCGCCGATGCACACCATCACGTCGCACTTGTTCATCGCCATATTGGCTTCAAACGTGCCGTGCATCCCCAGCATCCCCAGCCAATCGGGATGCTTTGAGGGAAACGCGCCAAGCCCCATCAGCGTAGAGGTGACGGGCGCGCCGGTGATATCCTGCAATTGGCGCAGCAGATGGCTCGCCTCAGGCCCGGAATTGATCACCCCGCCGCCGGTATAGAAAATCGGGCGCTCTGCCTTGGCGATCATCTCGACCGCTTCGACAATCTGTTCGGGCGGGGCGACGGTCTGCGGGGCGTAACGATGCGCGCCCGCCCGCGCCAGCGCGCGACGCTGCGATGGCACCGCGATCTGCACATCCTTGGGAATATCGATCACCACCGGGCCGGGCCTGCCAGTGGTGGCGATCAGGAACGCTTCCTTGATCGTCGCGGCCAGATCAGCCGGGTCTTTGACCAGATAATTATGCTTGGTGCAGTGGCGGGTGATGCCGACCGTGTCAGCTTCCTGAAATGCGTCGGTGCCGATCAGCGCGGTTGGCACTTGGCCGGTGATCACCACCAGCGGGATCGAATCCATCCACGCATCTGCGATTCCGGTGATCGCATTGGTCGCGCCGGGGCCGGATGTGACCAGCACAACGCCGGGCTTGCCCGTGGCGCGGGCGTAACCTTCTGCCGCGTGGACTGCGCCCGCTTCGTGGCGGACAAGGATGTGACGGATATGCCCCGGCCCATGGGCATCGCCGAACAGCTCATCATAGATCGGCAGCACCGCGCCGCCCGGATAGCCGAACACGAATTCGACCCCCTGTTCGACCAGGCTCTGCACCAGAATGGCCGCGCCGCTGAGGGGGGCGGGCGGCGATGATGCAGAATTTGGCGAGGCAGACACGGGAAACTCCATTGCGATGCGCGTGATTTAGCGGCGAGGGGCGCGGCCTTAACAAAGAAACCGGCCCGATGCAGGGGACCGCACCGGACCGATTTCAGGTGGCGCTATCGGTTACAATCTGATAAGTCAACCATTAATTACGCAATAATGATGCAAAATAAGGCTCAATATCGACAGTTTCGGATTCATGGCCGATATTCGCCCGCGCCCAATCTTCGGGCACTTGCCGCCGGAACCAGGTAAATTGCCGCTTCGCATAATTGCGGGTGGCCTGCTGCCCGGCGGCAATCATCGCTTCGCGGGTCAACTGATCGGCCAGAAATGCGGCGATTTCCGGCACCCCGATGGCACGCATCACCGGCAGATCGGGGTCAAGCCCGCGCGCCAGCAGCGCCTCAACCTCGGCCACCGCGCCCGCCTGCAACATCGCCGCGAACCGCAGGTCGCACCTTTCATATAGCCACGTTCGGTCGGGCATCAGCACCAGCGGGTGCAGGTCGATATCATCGCCAATCCCGCCCGCCTTGGCCATTTGCCAATCGGCCAACGTCACCCCGGTCGAACGCTTGACCTCCAGCGCGCGGGCGATGCGCTGACGATCAGCCGGTGCAAGTTCGGTGGCGCGCAACGGGTCTTCGATCTGGAGCAGCTTGTAAGCGCCATCATCGGGCAGGGCGCGCACCATCGCACGCACATCGGGATCAATCGGCGGGATCGGGGCAATCCCTTCGAGCAGCACCCTGAGATACAGCCCGGTTCCGCCGACCAGAATGGGCACCGCGCCCGCCGCATGGCAATCTTCGATTTCGGCCTTGGCGCGCGCGGCCCACGCCGCTGCCGAACACGCCTCTGCCCCGTCCCACGCGCCGAACAGGCGGTGTTCGACGCCCTCCATCTCAGCATCGGAGGGGCGGGCGGACAGGACGCGCAGATCGGCATAGACCTGCGCGCTGTCGGCGTTGATCACCACGCCGCGCCGCCCGGCCTGTGCGAGACGATGGGCGAGGGCGACTGCAATCGCGCTCTTGCCGCTGGCGGTCGGCCCTGCGATGAGCGCGACCGGTGCTGATGGAGAAGACAGAATGCTCATTGCGCGGCTGATAGCAGAGACGGACGAATGTGAAACGCGTCTCGATACGCTGGCTGTGCAATTGGCAGAGGCCGGGATGCCGCTCACCGCCGCGGCATTGCCAGCCGACGGCGGAAATGTGCTGGAATTGCAGTTTGATGGCGGCGACGCGGCGGCGGTGCTGGGCGCGATTGATCAAGTGTTTGCGCCTGCCGATATGCTGGTCAGCGATGCCCCGATTATGGTGCCACGCCTGTTCGTTTCCGACATGGATTCGACCATGATCGGGCAGGAATGCATCGATGAACTGGCCGATTACGCCGGGATCAAACCGCAGATCGCCGCGATTACCGAACGCGCGATGCAGGGCGAGATCGATTTCGAGGCGGCGCTGCGCGAACGGGTCGCCTTGCTCGAAGGGCTCGATGAAAGCGCGATTCGCAAGTGCCTTGCCGAGCGGATCACGCCAACGCCGGGTGCGGCCACGCTGGTCGCAACGCTGGCGGCGCTGGGCACGCGAACGGTGCTGGTGACGGGCGGATTTCACCATTTCGCTGACCCGGTCGCGGAAATGCTGGGGTTTGAACGGGTGGTGGGCAATCGATTGGCGGTTGAAGGCGGCAGGCTCACCGGCGGGCTGATCGGCCCGATCACCGATAGCGCGGTCAAGGCAGCTGTCTTGCGCGACGAACTGGCGGCGATGGGTGAGGGCGCGCATAGTCTGGCCACCGGTGACGGCGCCAATGATATCCCGCTGATCGCGGCCGCGACCTACGGCTTTGCCTACCGCGCCAAACCCAAGGCGCGCAGTGCTGCCAATGGCCGGGTCGATCGCGGTGATTTGACTGCGGTGCTGAGCCTGCTCGGCATTCCCCGCTCTGACTGGCGGGCGGTCTGATTTCGGGGGCGCGTCGGCATGGGGTGCAAAAAGGGTTTTGATACAAGACGCGAATCTGTTATTTACACAAATGTAAGCAGGCTCTGGCAGTCTGTATCGATAGCTCGCAATAACTGACCCGCAGGAACAGACCGCAAATGACCGCATCTTCAGACAAATACAGCAATATCTTCGCTGCTGATGGCACCGTTTTGCGGCACCCTGATCGCCCGCAGGCGCAATATCGCCCGCTGCGCGCGGTGCGCAGTTTTCAGGCGCTGCTGAAGGACAAGGAAGACACCAGCCTTGTCTTCAAGATTTTCGAATCGCTGCCATCGCGCGGGTTTATGGAACGCGTGCGTGATTTCACCATGTCGCCACACGGCGAACACCTGCGCAGCACCGAACCGAACCTGCCTGAAATCCTTGACGATCACGCGACGTTGAGGCGCACTGCCAAGGGCAGTCTGGCCCACGCCTATTGCGATTTCATGGAGTCCGAAGGCCTGTCTGCAGCGGGTCTGGTGGCCGAATCCGATCGGCTCGGGCGGCCCAGATATCCCGATCTGGTCGAATGGTTCATCAACCGTTCGCGCGACACGCATGATCTGTTCCACGTGCTGACCGGCTATGGCCGCGATGCCTTGGGCGAACAATGTGTGCTGCTGTTCACGCACGGCCAATCACCCAGTCAGGGGCACCTGCTGATTGGCTATGCGGGCGCGGCCAATATCAAGAAGATGGTGAAGGGCAGCGATGCCCCGGTGTTTGGGGCCGTGCGTCAGGCGCATCGCACTGGCAAGGGCGCGCCGTCGTTGATGGCGCAGCCGATCCGCGAATTGCTGACCCGCCCGCTCGAGGATGTCCGCGCAAGCTTGCGCATCCCGCAGCCGACCAAATATCGCGAATGTCACCGCATCTGGCAGGCCGAGGGGATTGACCCCTATGATCTGCTCGCCACCAAGCGGGACGAGGGCGAATTGGTCGCTGCATAAGCGGCGCTCCGGTCGCTCCGCAAGCGGTCGAGGATACAGTTCTTACCCCTCCATCCATTCTGCAAAAAACCGCTGGTTCGCCGCGCGCAATTCGTTGAGCGGCACGCCCAGCACATGATCGCCGCCAACCGTGCCGATGCGCTGGAAGCCAATCTGCGCGGTGTCTTCGTCGCGTGTGCCCTTGGCGAGCGCCGCGTTCAACGCTTCGACATCGGGCACCGTCACGAGATAGCGGCCCTGATCCTCGCCAAACCACCACTGCGCGGGGGTGTAATCGGGGTTGCCCGCCAGATCGGCGTCCGCACCAATCCCGCCCGCCAGCGCCATTTCGGCCAGCGCCACTGCCAGCCCGCCATCGCTGAGATCATGCACCGCATTGACCAGCCCATCGGCGATCAATTCGTGGATGATCGCGCCGGCATTGCGCTCGATGGTCAGGTCAGTCGGCGGGGTGCGGCCTTCCTCGCGGCCTTTGATCAAGCGCAGCCATAGCGACTGCCCCAGATGCGAGCGGGTCGGATCGGGCTTGGCCCAGAACTCCGGCCCGACCAGATAGATCGCATCGCCTGCCTGTTTGAAATGCATCGTCATCATCTTTGACAGATCATTGATGATGCCGACCCCGCCAATCGCCGGGGTGGGCAGGATCGCAGAGCCGCCGCCGGTCGCCTTCGATTCGTTGTAGAGGCTGACGTTGCCGCTCACGATCGGGAAATCCAACGCGCGGCAGGCATCGCCCATGCCTTCGAGGGCGTGGACGATCTGCGCCATGATTTCGGGGCGCTGCGGATTGGCGAAGTTGAGGCAATTGGTCACCGCCAACGGCCGCGCGCCAACTGCGCACAGATTGCGGTAGGCCTCGGCAATGGCTTGCTTGCCGCCTTCGTAGGGATCGGCAAACACGTAACGCGGGGTGCAATCGGTGGTGATGGCGAGCGCCTTACCCGTCCCATGCACCCGCACCACGCCCGCATCGCCGCCGGTCTGGAGCGTATCGCCGCCCACCTGCGAATCGTATTGCTCGGCAATCCAGCGGCGCGAGGCGAGATCGGGCGAGCCCATCATCGCCAGCAGGTCAGCCGCGATATCATCGCTGGCGGGCACTTCGGCGAGCGGTTTGACCCCGGCCCAGACTTTGTATTCTTCTTTGGAGAGATAAGGCCGGTCATACAGCGGCGCATCAGCGGCAAGCGGGCCGAGCGGGATGTCGCACACGACTTCGCCATTGAATTCAAGCACCATGTGTCCGGTATCGGTAACTTCGCCGATCACCGCGAAATCAAGTTCCCACTTGCGGAAGATCGCCTCGGCCATTGGTTCCTTGCCGGGTTTGAGCACCATGAGCATCCGCTCCTGGCTTTCGCTCAGCATCATTTCATACGGCGTCATGCCTGCTTCGCGGCAGGGCACCATGTTCATGTCGAGCCGGATGCCAGCCTTGCCGTTGGTGGCCATTTCGACCGAAGAGGAGGTGAGGCCCGCTGCGCCCATATCCTGAATCGCGACAATCGCATCGGTCGCCATCAGTTCGAGGCAGGCTTCGATCAGCAGCTTTTCGGTGAAGGGATCGCCAACCTGCACCGTGGGGCGCTTGGCCTCGGTATCGTCGCCAAAGTCGGCGCTGGCCATGGTTGCGCCGTGGATCCCGTCACGCCCGGTCTTGGAACCGACATAGACAATCGGATTGCCGACCCCGGTGGCGGCGGAATAGAAAATCTTGTCAGCATTGGCGACGCCGACGGTCATCGCGTTGACCAGGATATTGCCATCATAGGCGGGGTGGAAATTGGTTTCCCCCGCCACTGTCGGCACGCCGACGCAGTTGCCGTAGCCGCCGATTCCCGCGACCACGCCCTGCACCAGATGTTTCATCTTGGGATGTTCGGGCCGCCCGAACCGCAGTGCATTGGCATTGGCGATCGGGCGCGCGCCCATGGTGAAGACATCGCGCAGAATGCCGCCCACCCCGGTCGCCGCGCCCTGATAGGGTTCAATGTAGCTGGGGTGGTTGTGGCTCTCCATCTTGAAGATCGCCGCCAGCTTTTGTCCATCAGGCCCGTCCCCGATGTCGATCACGCCCGCGTTTTCGCCCGGCCCGCAGATCACCCAAGGCGCTTCGGTGGGGAGTTTCTTCAGATGCAGGCGCGACGATTTGTAGCTGCAATGTTCAGACCACATCACCGAAAAAATGCCGAGTTCGACAAGGTTCGGCTCTCGCCCCAGCGCGCTGAGCACTCGTGCATATTCCTCCGGCGAAAGGCCGTGCTGTTCGACGATTTCGGGGGTGATTGCGGTCATGCTGGGGCTCCTTGCGCAGCGCCCTAGATTACTGGAGCGCGAAGGCCAAGTCGCCGCGTTTCTTGAGCCAGCGATTCTCCCCCACCCAGGCCGCCAACGCGGTCAGAATGGCGAACGCAATCAACGCTTGCACAAACAGGAACGGGCCTGCCGCTTCGGGGTGGGGGCCAAACCAGTTGACCGCCTGAAGCAGCAGCAACACGCCCAGCAACACCGCTGGCGGCCCCGCAGGCCCGCGCGTGCGGCGCAGATAGAATGCGAATGCGCCCAAAGTCAGCGCGAGTTCGAGCGGGATCGCCACCCACGGATAATCCCACAACCCCAGCCCGAATTTGGGTGGTTGCCCGTTCAGCGTCAGATCGGGCACGTGCACCACCCAATCAAGCAGCCAGTGCGATACCACCACCAGCCCCGCCATCAGTCCGGCAAACACATTGCGGTGCAGGATCGCCACCACAGCAAGGCACGCCAGCGCCCAGATCCCGGCCCCAATCAGGCTATGGGTATAGGGCATATGGTAAAGATCGAGCGGCACCATCACGCTCGCCTCGGGATCGACCCGCAACTTTTCCACACCGATCAACGCTAGCGCGAAAAAACCCCAGTCAACCAGTTGCGCGGCAACAAATAGCGTTCCCAGCCGCGGGCTTTGCGGGCTGACAGCGGCGGCGATAAACGCCGGGGCGAAGTGACCGATGAACATATCAGGCGGGCGCGAAACGCAGGACGACCCATGTTGCAACCGCGCTCGCCACGCCGGTCGCAAAAGCGCCCCAGAGGATGTCGAGCACGCTGATATGCGTTGCCCAGACCTTGAACACAGCCTGCGATGTCAGATCGAAGGTGGCGTAGCACAATGCGCCGAGCAGGATGCCGTTGAGCAACGCAGCTTGCACTGTGCCGCTTTCAATGCCGGGTTTGATCGCGAACCATGTCATCCCCGCAAGGTAGATGAAGTAAAATACGCCTGCCGCGACGATGTTGAAATCCTTGGCCATGATATCGCCAATCACCGGACGATAGAGATTGCCCGACGCCCAGCGCAGCCAGATCGCATCCAGCACGCCAAAGGCAACCGCCGCAGTCCCATAGGCGATGATCCACTTCAGCATATTGGTGCAATTTCCTGTTTCGATTTTGCCGCGCTTGATCGGTAGCCTTGACCGCGCTCGCACGTCCCGTCAATGCTCGCGGGTATGGACGAGGGCACAACATCACCAGACGCATCACTGGCCGCATCACTAGCCGCCGGGCCGGATATCTCGCAGATGACTTTCGAACAGGCGCTCGCCGCGCTCGAAGGGATCGTGCAGCAGCTTGAGCGTGGGGACGTGCCGCTCGATCAGTCGATCAGCCTGTATGAACGCGGGGAGGCTTTGCGCGCGGCGTGCCAGCGGCGGCTTGATGCGGCGCAGGCGCGGATCGAGAAGATCGTCACTGCCGCTGATGGCCGCACATCGGGCACCCAAGCGTTCGACACGGAAAGCTGAAGTAATGCAGGTGGGGGCCATCGGGGATCGGCTGAGCGACGCGATCTCAAACATTCAATCCGATATTGATTCGCTGTTTGATGCCTTGCTGCCCGTGCCCGCTGATACCAGTGCGCGTCTGGTTGAAGCGATGCGCTATGCTGCCATCGGCGGGGGCAAGCGGGTGCGCCCGCTGCTGGTTGTCAGCACCGCCAGCCTGTTCGGCGTATCGCGCGATGCGGCGCTGCGGGCAGGCGCGGCGATCGAGGCGATCCATGTCTATTCGCTGATCCACGATGATCTGCCGTGTATGGATAATGACGATCTACGGCGTGGCAAGCCAACGGTGCACAAAGCCTTTGACGAAGCGACCGCCGTGCTCGCCGGAGACGCGCTCCACGCGCTTGCATTCGAGATTTTGGCTGGCAGTGATACCAGCGAAGACCCGTTCATCCGCAGCGAGCTGATCGCAACGCTTGGGCAAGCGTCGGGTATGCACGGCATGGCGGGTGGACAAATGATGGACATGGCCGCCGATGAAGAGGGCGTGACCTATGATCTGCACAGCATCACCCGGCTGCAACAGTTGAAAACCGGCGCGCTGTTGAGCGCCAGTGTGGAAATGGGCGCGATTCTGGGACGCGTGCATCCAGAGGGCCGAACCCATTTGCGCGCCTATGCCCGCGACATTGGTCTGGCGTTCCAGATTGCCGACGATCTGCTCGATGTCGAAGGTGATGCGGACAAGGCGGGCAAGGCGCTGCGCAAGGATGCAGCGCAGGGCAAGCAGACCTTCGTGACGCTGATGGGGGTCGATAAAGCCCGCGAACAGGCGCGCGCGTTAGTTGATCAGGCGGTTGTTCGTCTTGCCGGACACGGGGCCGAGGCTGATATTCTGCGCTCGCTCGCTCGCTACATCGTTGAGCGCGAGAGCTAGGCCCAGCGCACAAGAGAGGACCACACCATGACACGCCGCATTGGCATTTACCCCGGAACCTTCGATCCGATCACGCTGGGCCACGCCGATATCATCCGGCGCGGGGCGAAACTGGTTGATCACCTGATTATCGGGGTCACGACCAACATCGCCAAGACGCCGATGTTCTCCGATGCCGAGCGTATGGCGATGGTCGAGCGCGAGGTTGCCGCGCTCGGGATCGGCAATGTCGCGGTGGTCGGCTTCAACGCCCTGTTGATGGACTTCGCTGAGGCGCAGGGGGCCTCGGTCGTGATCCGCGGTATTCGCGGGGTGACCGACTTCGAATACGAGTACCAGCTGACGGGCATGAATCGGCAGCTTAATGATCGGATCGAGACGATCTTCCTCATGGCAGACGTCAGCCTGCAACCCATCGCCAGCAGACTGGTCAAGGAAATCGCGAATTATGGCGGCAATATTGGCAAGTTTGTCAGTCCGCCGGTGCGCGATGAAGTTGCTGCACGAGTGCGCGAATTGGGGTTGAAAGGCGATTACTGAGGACAGCCTGCCTCCAAAGTCACGCTTCATTCCTTCATTCATTGCAACGTCAGCCGGGCGTGGCTACACGGCGGGCCTAATTCGGATGGAACAATGATCACAGCCACGCTCAAACCTGCATTTGCCGCCCTGCTTTTGTTCGCCGCGCCGCATATGGCGTTTGCGCAGGAGCAACCTGAAGGGGACTCCGCGGCCGCGCCGGATGACGATGTAAAAGAGACCGATGAAGACGGTGAGGAAGTTGTTGCCGCCCCGCGCGTCTATCAACCGATCAACTATGACGCATCGGTTGATCCGGAAAACATCTGGGTGCTCGACCTGTCGAATGGTGAGCGTGTCAAAATCCGCCTGATGCCCGACTGGGCACCTGCCCATGTCGAACGGATCAAGACACTGACGCGGCGCGGATTTTATGATGGAGTCGTCTTCCACCGCGTGATCGATGGCTTCATGGCACAGGGCGGCGACCCTACGGGCACGGGGCAGGGCGGCAGCGAGCTTCCTGACCTTAAGGCCGAATTCAACCCGATGCCGCATGTGCGCGGATCATTGGCGATGGCCCGTGCGGCTGATGAAGACAGCGCCAATAGCCAGTTTTTCATCGTGTTCTACCCGCGTTTCAGCCTTGATAAGCGCTACACCAATTTCGGCCGGGTGATTGAGAACATCGATGCGGTTGACGCGATCAATCGGGGCGAGCCACCGGCTGATCCGACGCGGATTTTGCAGGCTTCGATTGCAAGCGATAACATCCCGCCGCCACCGCCGCCCGCGCCGGTGGAAGAGGCTCCGATTTCCGCTGACATGCTGAGTGCGCCAATCGGGTGATGATATGCGTGATCCCCCGCGAAGGCGGGGGCCTCATGCGGTTTTACCACTGATCTGCCGAAGGTTCCCGACTGCGCGGGAATGCGCTAGGCGCGCGTGCCATGAAAGTTGACCTGTTCGATTTCGATCTGCCGACGGATCGCATTGCCCTGCGCCCGGCGCGTCCGCGTGATGCCGCGCGGATGTTGGTGGTGCGCGGACACGATGCCCCGTTCGAAGACCGCGGGGTAAGCGATCTGCCCGATCTGCTGAACCCCGGCGATGTGCTGGTGTTCAACGACACCCGCGTGATCCCCGCGCAGCTCGAAGGCCGCCGCGCTGATGGTGAGGCAAGGATCGGCGCGACCTTGCACAAGCGGATCGATCTGCGGTGCTGGCAGGCGTTCATCCGCAATGCCAAGCGGGTGAAGCTGGGCGATCAATTGGTGTTCGGCGGCGGTGTTACCGCGCGGGCGGAGGCGCGCCACCCAGATGGCTCAATCACGCTATTGTTCGAAGGCGATGAGCCTGTCGAAGTGCTGCTCGACCGCGCAGGCACGATGCCGCTACCGCCCTATATCGCGGCGCGGCGCGGGGTCGATGAGCAGGATCGGGACGATTACCAGACGATGTTCGCGGCGGAAAAAGGCGCGGTCGCCGCGCCCACCGCATCGCTGCATTTCACCCAAAGGCTGGTCGATGCACTGGATGCGCGCGGGATTGGCCGGGCAATGCTGACCCTCCACGTCGGCGCCGGGACTTTCCTGCCGGTAAAAGTCGATGATACCGCAGACCACCAGATGCACGCCGAATTCGGACGTATCAGCGCCGCTACCGCGCAGCAATTGAACGCAGCGCGCGCTGCCGGAGGCCGGATCATCGCCGTCGGCACAACTTCACTGCGGTTGCTCGAAAGCGCGGCGGCGGAGGATGGCACCATCCTGCCATTCGCGGGGGACACCGCCATTTTCATCACGCCGGGTTACAGGTTCCGCGCGGTCGATGGGCTGATGACCAATTTTCACCTGCCCAAATCGACCCTGATGATGCTGGTGAGTGCGTTGATGGGGCGTGACCGGATGATGGCAGCCTATGCCTACGCGATCGCCAGTGATTATCGCTTTTATTCCTACGGCGATTCCTCGTTGTTGCTGCCTGATGGCAGGGCTGGCGAAAGTTGCCAATAGCCGAAACTGAACGGCGCCCTGCCTATCGGTTCATCCGATAGAAAGTCTGTTTTTCCTAGGGGTTGCGGCACCTGCTGCTCCCCCCATTCGGCAGGTCAATGAAAGGAAAAAACATGACTAAAATAGCATTCTCAGCGCTCGTAGCGCTGACCGCGATCACCCTTCCGGCCGCTGCCCACGCGCAGTCCAACTCCGAAGCCAAGCCCGAGGTCTATATCGGCGCATCGGCGGGTATTCACGATCTTGGTATCGGCCTGCCCGATGATGATGGCGGCATTTACGGCGTTATTGCCGGGGTCGATTTCCCGGTCGGCAACACGTTCTTTGTTGGCGCGGAAGGTAACTTCCACATTGGCGATGGTGCGATTGATAGCGAATATGGTGCCGCCGTTCGCGCAGGTGTGCGCGTTGGTGACAATGCCAAGCTGTTCGTGCGTGGCGGCTATCAGGAAGTCGACTTTGACCTCAGCAATTTCGTGACTCCGGCAGTGGTCGGGCTCGATGATACTGATGGCGATTACCTCGTCGGTGCAGGTGTCGAATTCGGTCTGGGGGAAAGCCCGATCCGGTTCCGCGCCGGGGTTGATACCATCGCGTTCGATTCCACCCGTGCGACGATTGGCGTGCTTTACGCCTTCTGAGCCAGCTTCTGCTCGGCAAATTATGGCAGGAGCAGCACCTACGCTGCTCCTGCCATTTTCGTGCGCCCGCGCGCCGACGCGTGACAATCCGCTGTCGCGGCGCTAGCGCGCGAGCGCGATGACTTCCCCCCGTTTTTCCTTCACCCTGCACGCCGTCGACGGCAAGGCCCGCACCGGCACCATCACGATGCAGCGCGGCGAAATCCGTACGCCTGCATTCATGCCGGTCGGCACGGCAGCCACGGTCAAGGCGATGAAGCCCGAAGCCGTGCGCGCGACCGGTGCCGACATTATCCTTGGCAATACCTATCACCTGATGTTGCGCCCCGGTGCAGAACGCGTGGCGCGGCTTGGCGGCCTGCACCGCTTCATGAACTGGCCGCGCCCGATCCTGACCGATAGCGGCGGCTATCAGGTGATGAGCCTGTCAGAATTGCGCAAGCTGACCGAACAGGGGGTGGAGTTTCGCAGCCACCTTGACGGGTCAAAGCATATGCTCACCCCCGAACGTTCGATGGAGATCCAGCGGTTGCTGGGTTCCGATATCGTCATGGCGTTTGACGAATGCCCACGCGCTGATCGTTCGCGCGATGAAATAGCTGCGTCGATGGAATTGTCGATGCGCTGGGCCAAACGCAGCCGTGACGGGTTTGACAGCGGAGGGGAACACGCCGCCCGCGCCGCGCTGTTCGGGATACAGCAGGGCGCGCTGCATCAAGACTTGCGGCGGGAAAGCGCCGATGCACTCACCGACATTGGCTTCGATGGCTATGCCGTCGGCGGGCTGGCCGTGGGGGAGGGGCAGGAGGCGATGTTCGGCGTGCTCGACTATGCGCCCGATATGCTCCCCGCCGACCGCCCGCGTTACCTGATGGGGGTGGGCAAGCCCGATGATCTGGTCGGCGCGGTGGAGCGCGGGATCGATATGTTCGATTGCGTGCTGCCCACCCGGTCAGGCCGCAACGGGCAGGCGTTCACCTGGAATGGCCCGATGAACCTGCGCAATGCGCGGTTCGCCGAGGATACCGCGCCGCTGGACGTGTCCTGCACCTGTCCGGTCTGCGCCACCTATACGCGCGCCTATATCCACCACCTCGTCAAGTCTGGCGAAATGCTGGGTGCAATGTTGGTGACGGAGCATAATCTCAGCTTCTATCAGGCCTTGATGCAGGCCATGCGCGATGCGATTTCCGAAAGGCGATTTGCCAGCTTCTCCAGAAGATTCCTCCGCGATTACTTGCGCCAAGAGGGTTGAACCACGCGCAGGATCGGTTAGCCTCGCCCCGCGAATAAGGGGGCATCATCATGAGGATACAACGCAGGGCCAGCAGACTGGCGATTAGCGTAGCTTTGGTTCTTGGCGGTATCGCAGGTGCTCTAGCCCCGGCAACGGCACAGGGTAGTGATGTGGATGCGGTTGCCGCCCTGTTCGGCGCGCGCGAAACCGTGCTCGATATTTCGCTTTCGCCGTCAGGGACCAAAATTGCCTTTGTCGCCGCCGGGCCGGAACACATCGAGCTGCTGAACGTCATTGACCTGGAAGGCGATGCGCAGGTCAGGCAGATTGTTGTCAATTCCGAGAAGATCGGCGATCTCGAACAGTGCGAATGGGCCAGCGACACCCGCCTTGTCTGCCTGGTTTCAGGCATGGCCAAAGGTGGCGACGGCATTCTGGTTCCCTTTGACCGGCTGTTCGCAATCAACGCCGATGGCGGTGAAATCAGGGAACTCAGCAAACGGCAATCCCGCGCGGCGCTCGCCTTTGTGCAGCAGGGCGGAGATGTGCTCGCGCTCGATGTCGGCGGCGAACAGGGCCAAATTCTGATGTCACGCCAATCGGTTGAGGAATTTTCCACCGGTACGCGGACTGCCAATCGCGATTCGGGGCTGGGCGTTGATCTGGTTGATGTTACCTCGGCCAAGCGCCGCACGCGCGAACGACCCGACCCCGCCGCGCAGCGCTATATTGCCGACGAGACTGGTCAGGTGCGGGTCAAGGTGCGCGCGCGCTACGATGGAAACGGGCGGCTGACGGGCAAGTATGACTATTTCTATCGGTCGCAGGGCAGCAGTGGCTGGCAGGCGTTCGACAATCTTGCGATCGAGGGAAAGGGCGTCGCGTGGTTCTCGCCGCTGTCGGTCGACAGCAGTCGCAACGTCGCGATCGGCTTCGTCGGCAACAATGGCTATAATGCCATCGCCGAATTTGCGCTCGATGGCAGCGGGCAGGGCAAGCTGCTGATGGCGCGCGATGATGTCGATGTTGACGCGCTGATCCGCATCGGACGTCAGCGCCGGGTGGTGGGGGCGAGCTTCGCCACCGAAAAGCGTCAGATTACTTATTTCAGCCCGGAACTCGCCAAGCTGGCAGCCGACCTTGGCAAGGCATTGCCCGATCAGCCGATCATCAACATCGTTGGCGCGAGCAGCGACGAACAGCAATTGCTGCTGATCGCTTCAAGCGACACGCAACCGGGCATGGTTTACCTGTTCGACAAGGGCAAGCGCACGCTCGAACCCATCCTGTCGGTGCGCGGCGACCTTGCTGACCGCAAGATGGGCCGGATGCAGCCGGTGACCTATCCGGCGGCGGACGGAACGCAGATCCCGGCCTATCTTACCCTGCCGCCGGGGTCTGATGGCAAGAACCTGCCCGCCATTGTCATGCCGCATGGCGGCCCTGCGGCGCGCGACGAATGGGGGTTTGATTGGCTGGTACAGTTCTTCACCGCGCGCGGTTATGCCGTGCTCCAGCCCAATTACCGGGGATCGTCAGGTTATGGCGAGGACTGGTACGGACGCAACGGTTTCAAAGCGTGGGATGTTGCAATCGGCGATGTCAATGACGCCGGGCGCTGGCTGGTCAGCGAAGGCATTGCCGCGCCCGATCAACTGGCCATCGCCGGATGGTCGTATGGTGGCTATGCCGCACTACAGTCACAGGTGCTCGATCCCTCACTGTTCAAGGCGGTGGTGGCTATCGCGCCGGTGACTGATCTGGCCTACCTCCAGAACGACGCCCGCCATTATACCAGTTCCCGCCTGGTGAGCGATTTTATCGGGGAGGGGCCGCATGTCGCTGCGGGCAGCCCGCTCCGCCATGCCGAAAAATTCGCGGCTCCCGTGGCGCTGTTCCACGGCACCCGCGATCTCAATGTTGATGTGCGGCACTCACAGGCGATGGAAAAAGCGCTGAAGGATGCGGGCCGGCCGGTCATCTATCACGAATACGAGGATCTCCAGCACGGACTTGGCGACAGCAAGGCCCGCACCGACATGCTTGCCACGATTGGCCGCTTTCTTGATGAGGCGCTTGGCCGCGGCGGTTGAATGTGCCGGAAGGCACTCGACAAATCCGGTCTGCACCGCTTAGGGCCTATGCGATGAACGAAACCTGCGTAAGCCCTGAAGACTACACCACCATGATCGAAGTGCGCGCTGGGGTTGATGCGCTTGACCGTGAATTGGTGGCGTTGTTGGCGACCCGGTTTGGCTACATGCGCGCCGCCGCCCGGATCAAGGACAGCCGCGATGCGGTGAGGGATGAAGCGCGCAAGGCCAGCGTCATCGCCGCCGCCGTGGCCGAGGGTGAAGCACGCGGGCTGCCCGGTGACGTGATCGCGGACATCTGGGAACGGCTTGTCGAAGGCTCGATCGCCTATGAATTGGCCGAATGGGACCGGATCAGGGGTTAATAGATCCTGACCCTAGGGTCAGAGAATGCCGCGAAGCGCGCGGATTAATTGCCGGGCGAAGGAGTGGTATTGACCCCGCCGGCATCCTTCAGCGTGTTGGCGCTTTCACGAGCGGCTTTTGCCACGGCATCCCACTGCGCTCTGGTCCGGCAGACCCGCTGCCCCACCCGCGTTCCGGTTAACGCGATTTTGCGGCACACCATTTCATCGTCCTTCGCCTCGGCCTCCACCTTGGATGGCTCGCTGGAAGATTTCGAATCATTCTCCTGACTTCCGTCGGATTGGGCCAAACCGGGGGTTAAAGCCGTTGCGGACGCAAGCAGAATCAGGGTCGCCGATAGGGCGTGAAAATTACGCAACTAATGTCTCCTTTGTTGCGTCCGCTAACATGCAAACAGAGCGCGGGCAACCAGCGCCCATTTTACCAGCGCGCTGAGATACTGACGCATCAAGCGCTGGAAATGCTCAAGGCCCGTGTTGACATCAGTATCAAGCGCTCCCCAAACGCGAAAGGGCGGCCCCAAAGGGCCGCCCCATGCAAAGCGATTGGCGTGAAGTCTGCGGATCAGCGCGAGTAGAATTCGACCACCAGGTTCGGTTCCATCGTCACCGGGTAAGGCACTTCGTCGAGCTTGGGCACGCGGGTGAAAGTCACCTTGTCCGTGCCATCGGGCATGACGTAATCGGGAACGTCGCGTTCAGCCAGGCTTTGCGCTTCGATCACCAGCGCCATTTCCTTGGCCTTGCTGCCGAGGCTGATGACGTCGCCCACCAATACGCGGCGCGAGGCGATGTTGCACTTCACACCGTTCACATAAATGTGTCCGTGGCTTACAACTTGACGCGCTGAGAAGATCGTCGGTGCAAACTTGGCGCGGTACACCACCATGTCGAGCCGCTGTTCGAGCAGGCCAATCAGGTTCTGACTGGTATCGCCCTTCATCCGCGACGCTTCGAAATAGGTGCGCTTGAACTGCTTTTCGGTGACGTCGCCGTAATAGCCTTTCAGCTTCTGCTTGGCGCGCAGCTGCAGACCGAAATCGCTCATTTTGCCCTTGCGCCGCTGACCATGCTGGCCGGGGCCGTAGGCACGCTTGTTCACCGGAGAATTGGGGCGACCCCAGATGTTTTCGCCCATCCGACGGTCAAGTTTATACTTGGCGCTTTTGCGCTTCGACATAAGTCGTATCCTTCAATTTTGCTGGCCCACCCCATTGGTGAGCGTTCAACCCGGCATCGCACCGCCAGACCGAGATGCCTGACGCGGCCACTGCTTCACCGGGGTGCAGGGCCAATTGCGAAGGCGCGCGCATAGCAGGATGGGGCGCAAGGTCAAGCCTTGTCGCGGGTGCAATCAGTCCCGCCGGGTGCGGCTCAGCGTGGTGAGGATGCCGCGCAAGGTGCGCACTTCCAGATGGTTCCAGCCCGGTTTCGTCAGCATCCCGCGCAAGGTGCGGTGGGTCGTTTCCGCGCGGCCTCGGGGCAGGAAGTAACCGCGCGGTTCAAGCAATTCCTCAAAATGCGCGATCAGCCCGTCAAGTTCTTCCTGCGGGGCGGGGGGCAGCACATCTTCGACCGTGGGCTGCACCAGCGCCGCATCCGCGCCCGCCAGTTCGCGCCCCATCCGCGACCATTCATAGGCCACCAGAATCACCGCCTGCGCCAGATTGAGGGAGGCAAATTCGGGATTGATCGGCACCGTGATGATATTGCGGGCCAGCGCCACGTCTTCGGTTTCCAGCCCCGACCGTTCCGGCCCGAACAAAATCGCGTGGCGTCCGGCCAGCGCGTGCACCTGCCGCCCGGCCTCATCGGGGCCGATCACCGGTTTGGTCACGCCGCGTTTGCGCACCGTGGTGGCGTGGACATGGGCGCAATCGGCGACGGCCTCGGCAGTGGTGGTATAGACCCTGGCCTGTTCCAGAACGATGTCCGCCCCCGCAGCAGCCGGGCCAGCCGAAGGATTGGGCCAGCCATCGCGCGGAGTCACCAGCCGCAGCTCTGTCAGCCCGAAATTGAGCATCGCGCGCGCCGCCTTGCCGATATTTTCGCCCAATTGCGGGCGCACGAGCACGATCACCGGGGTGTTGAGGCTGCCAGTCCTGTCAGTTTTTGGCACGTCAGTCCCTCGCCGCGTCCTGCACCGTGCTGGCGAATTCCTCGAAATCGCGCGCTTCGGAGAAATCGCGGTAGACGCTGGCAAAGCGGATATAGGCGACCGAATCGATCTGGCGCAGGCCTTCCATTACCAGCTCGCCAATATGCGCCGATGGCACTTCCGCCTCACCCGAGGTTTCAACCTGCCGCTGAATGCCTGAAATCAGCTGATCGAGCCGTTCCTGTTCAATCCCGCGCTTACGACAGGCAAGCGCGACCGAATGTTCCAGTTTCGACCGGTCAAACGGTTCACGGCGGTCTCCGGATTTGACCACCACCACCTCGCGCAGTTGCACCCGTTCAAAGGTGGTGAAGCGCGCCCCGCAAGACGAACACTGCCGCCGCCGCCGGATCGAGGCGTTATCCTCGGTCGGGCGGCTGTCCTTGACCTGACTATCATCATGGGCACAAAAGGGGCAGCGCATTCAGATGGTTACTTCTTGATCCGCTGGTAGAAGGCAAAGCCTGCGCCAACAGCAAGTCCCAACGGCCACGACACCACCGGCAGGATCATCCCGGCGACAGCGCCGATCGCCGCGCCGGTCAGCACCGGCTTGGTCGAAGGATGGTGAACGCCTTCCTTAGCCATGCCAGAGATTTCAGCCTTGGCATCTTCGACCCAATCGGGGGTCTTGCGGGGATCAGACTCGTTCATGGTCGGTGCCCTCTCACAGGCCGGGATAGACGGGGAAGGCGGCGCACAGTGTGCTGACCCGCTGGCGCACGCTTTGTTCGATCTGCGCATCGCCTTCGGGGCCGTTTTTGGCGAGTCCATCAACCACTTCGGCGATTAACTTGCCAATGGTCCGAAACTCTCCCGGGCCAAAACCGCGGGTGGTGCCTGCCGGAGTGCCGAGCCGGATGCCGCTGGTGACGAAGGGTGATCGGGTGTCGAACGGGATGCCGTTCTTGTTGCAGGTGAGCCACGCCCTGTCGAGGCCCTTTTCAGCATCCTTGCCGGTCACGTCTTTTGCGGTGAGATCGACCAGCATCGAATGGTTATCGGTGCCGCCCGACACGATCCTCAACCCGTTGTCTTCAAGACTGGCCGCCAGCGCGCGGGCGTTTTCGACCACGCGGTGGGCGTAGGTTTTGAATTCGGGCTGCAAAGCCTCGCGGAATGCCACCGCCTTGGCCGCGACGATGTGCATCAACGGGCCGCCTTGCAGGCCGGGGAACACCGCCATGTTCAATGGCTTGGTGTATTTTTCGTCATTCCACAGAATGATCCCCGAACGCGGGCCGCGCAGGGATTTATGCGTCGTCGAAGTAACGATGTCGCAATGCGGGAAGGGCGATGGATGCGCGCCGCCTGCAACCAGCCCGGAGATATGGCTCATATCGCACAGCAGCACCGCGCCCACTTCATCCGCAATCGCGCGGAAGGCGGGGAAATCCCAGGTGCGCGAATAGGCCGTGCCGCCGCAGATAATCAGCTTCGGCTTGTGCTCGCGCGCGGTGGCGGCAACCGCTTCCATGTCGATCCGCTCGTCATCCTGACGCACGCCGTAAGAAACCGGGTTGAACCACTTGCCGCTCATATTGACCGGCGAACCGTGGGTCAGGTGTCCGCCAGAGTTGAGATCCAGTCCCATGAAGGTATCGCCGGGATTGAGCAGCGCGAGGAACACCGCCTGATTCATCTGCGAGCCGCTGTTCGGTTGCACATTGGCAAAATTGCAGCCGAATAATTGCTTGGCGCGGTCAATTGCCAGCGTTTCGACCACATCGGCATAGTCGCAGCCGCCGTAATAGCGTTTACCCGGATAGCCCTCGGCATATTTGTTGGTGAACACGCTGCCCGCTGCCTCAAGCACCGCGCGGCTTGCGATGTTTTCCGACGCGATCAGTTCGATCTTGTCGCGCTGCCGGGCGAGCTCCTTGGCAACCGCAGCGGCGATTTCCGGATCGGCGGTGGCAAGATCATTGTGCCAGAACCCGTCCATGAGGGTCGTCGTGCGGGCGGCAAAATCAGCAGGGGCAGTGCTCATTGATGGGTCTCGATATGATCGGGCAGGAACGGGGGCTTGCCAAGCTTGCCGACGCGGCGCTGATGGCGTCCGGCAGGGTCGCCTGCATCGGCAAATTCGGTGTCGAGGAAGGTGGCGACGCAGGATTTGGCCATCTCGCTCCCGATCAGCCGCGCGCCTAATGCGATGCAATTGGCATCATTATGTTCGCGGGCAAGGGCGGCTGAGAGCGGCTCTGATACCAGAGCGCAGCGCACCTGCGGATGGCGATTGACGCTGATCGAAATGCCGATCCCGCTGCCGCATAAGGCAACGCCGAATTCCGCCGCCCCTTCGGCGATAACTTCCGCGAGGCGGTAGCCGTAATCGGGGTAATCGACGCTGACCCCCGGTTCGGGGCCAAGGTCAGCGACCTCGTGCCCGTCTTCGATGAGCCATTCGACAAGCTCGGTCTTGAGCTCAATGGCGGCGTGGTCAGAGGCTATGGCGATACGCATGCAAGGCACATAGGCGCTGAGACAGCGATTCTCCACCCCTAGGGGGCGGCTTTTCGACGAAATCGCTGATGTGTGCGAGACATGAAAAACCCCGCCGAAGCGGGGCGTTTCATTATTACTGATCCAAGAACGACCGCATCTTGCGGCTGCGGCTCGGGTGTTTGAGCTTCCTCAGCGCTTTCGCCTCAATCTGGCGGATACGTTCGCGGGTCACGCTGAATTGCTGGCCGACTTCTTCGAGCGTGTGATCGGTGTTCATCCCTATCCCGAACCGCATCCGCAGCACGCGTTCTTCGCGCGGGGTGAGGGACGCCAGCACGCGGGTGACGGTTTCCTTGAGGTTCGCCTGAATCGCGGCATCGACCGGGATGATCGCGTTCTTGTCCTCGATGAAATCGCCGAGGTGCGAATCCTCCTCGTCGCCAATCGGCGTTTCAAGGCTGATCGGCTCCTTGGCGATCTTCATCACCTTGCGCACTTTTTCCAGCGGCATGGAAAGACGCGCGGCCATTTCCTCAGGCGTCGGCTCGCGGCCTTCTTCGTGCAGGAACTGGCGGCTTGTGCGCACCAGTTTGTTGATCGTTTCGATCATGTGCACCGGAATGCGGATGGTGCGGGCCTGATCGGCGATGCTGCGGGTGATCGCCTGCCGGATCCACCACGTCGCGTAAGTGCTGAACTTGTAACCCCGGCGGTATTCGAACTTGTCGACCGCCTTCATCAGTCCAATATTGCCTTCCTGAATAAGATCAAGGAATTGCAGGCCGCGGTTGGTGTATTTCTTGGCGATCGAAATCACCAGACGCAGGTTTGCCTCGACCATTTCCTTCTTGGCGATGCGCGCCTCACGCTCGCCTTTCTGCACCATGTTGACGATGCGGCGAAACTCGGTGAGGCTCATCCCGGTCTGTGCGGCGATATCGGAGATTTCGGCGCGGATGCGTTCAATCGCGGCGTCTTCGCGCTCGGCAAAGGCGGCCCATTTCTTGTCCTTCTTGGCGCGTTCCTTGATCCAGCCATCGTCCATCTCGTTGCCGACATAGGCGTTGAGAAAGTCGATACGCTTGACCTTGTGACGTTCGGCCAGACGCAGCATCTGCCCGCCCAGCGTGGTCAGGCGGCGGTTGAAGGCATAGAGATTGTCGACCAGAAATTCGATCTTGGTCGCGTGGAACTGCACGCTTTCAACCTCGGCGGTGAGGTCTTCGCGCAAGGTTTCGTATTTCTTTTCCTTGGCTTTCGGGAAATCATCGCCCTCCGCCAGAGTTTCGACCCGGTCGCGCTGGAGCTTTTCAAAATCCTTGAACAGCTTGGTGATGCGGGCAAAGGTTTCAAGCGCTTCGGGCTTCAGCGCGGCTTCCATCTGCGCGAGGGAGAGGGTGTTGTCTTCCTCCTCTTCCTCTTCGCGTTTGGGCCTACCTTCGCCGTCCTCGTCATCATCGTCGGATGCTTCGGGCTCGTCCTCTACCTCGTCGTCCTCACGGATGGTCGGGCCGGCGGTGGCTTCGGAGATTTCGCCGTCGTCGTCATCATCTTCGGCGCCCTCGGCCAATTTGTCGGCGGGCGGTTCCTTGGACAGCATCGCGTCCAGATCAAGGATTTCGCGCAGTTGCATATCGCCATTGTTCAGCGCTTCTGACCACTGGATGATGGCGTGAAAGGTGATCGGGCTTTCGCACAGGCCCATGATCATCATGTCGCGCCCGGCCTCGATCCGCTTGGCGATGGCGATTTCGCCCTCGCGGCTGAGCAGTTCAACCGCGCCCATTTCGCGCAGATACATCCGCACCGGATCATCGGTGCGTTCGCCGGTTACGAGCTTTTTGTTGCCCGCCCGCGCGTCTTTGCTCGGGCCCTTTTTGTCGCTGTCATCATCGTCGTCGTCGTCATCATTATCGTCATCGGCGATACCTTTGACCTCAGACTCCTCGCCATCGGATTCAGCTTCGGCATCCTCGTCATTTTCGACGATCTGCACGCCCATTTCGCTGAGCGCGGTCTGGACATCCTCGATCTGATCGGGGCTCATCTCGCCCGATGGCAGCGCCTCGTTCAGCTCGTCATAGGTGACATAGCCGCGCTTTTTTGCCTTGCTGATCAACTTCTTGATCGAAGCCTCGTTGAGATCGATCAGCGGGGCGTCTTCTTTTTCGGCCATATTTCAATATCAATCCGTTGCCCGGCGGTTGCGCGCTGTGTGGTCGCGCGGCGCCGCCCGTTAATCCCATACCCGCTGTTCAGGCGGTGTTTTCACCCGTCGCCAGCGGAGCCGCTTTCCGGCGTCCGAAGGCCTTGAGGCGTTCTTCAATTGCACTGAGCTGCGCGCGCAAACGGGTCTGTTCGACAAACGACCCTTCCGGATCATTGTCGAAACGGGCAATGGTGGCCGCAAGCGCAGCCTCCAAGGCTGGTTTTTCGACCAGCAGCGACACAGCTTCAGCCAGTTCCTCGCACGCGGCGCCGGGATCATGGCCTTCATCAAGGAAGGCGTAGCGGATATCTGCCGGCGGGGCAGGTTGACCTTGCGCGCTGCATATGGCGAGTGCGCCGTCCGAATCAAGCGTTTCTGCAAGTTCGAACAGCGATTCGATCAAAGGTGCGGCTTCGCGGTCATGCCGGGCGAGCCGCGACAGGGCCTCGGCATGGCGGGATATCTCTTGCGGATGGCGGGTCAGCCCCGCGATGACAGCGGTGAGCAGGCCCTGGCGCTGGCCGCCCGCCATCATGCCGGAAAGCCGCGCGCGCGCATCATCAGACAGGCGCTGCGGCACTGGCTGACCGCCGCGCCACGGGCCGCGCTGGCCGGGTTGGGGCGATTGGCGCGGCGCGCGCGGCGGATAGGCAAAGGCTGAAAACCGGTCGCCAAGTTCGCGGCGATAGAGGCCCTTGACCTCGGGATCAGCGATGGTTTCAACATGCGCCATCAGCCGCGCCTTCAACCCCGCCTTCGCCTCTGGCGTGGCGAGCGGCTGCGCATCGCGTTCAAACTGCCACAGCGTTTCGATCAGGCTTGCGGGGTTATCGAGCAGCAGTTCCATCGCGCCCTTGCCCTGCGCGCGGAGCAAATCATCGGGATCAAGCCCGCTCGGCAGCCGCACAATGCTCAGCGAACGCATCGGTGCCAGCATCGGCAGCGCCCGCGCAACCGCCCGCATCGCCGCGCGCTGGCCCGCCGCATCGCCGTCAAAACACAGCACTGGCGCATCGACCATGCGCCACAACAGCTCAAGCTGCATTTCGGTAAGCGCCGTGCCGAGCGGGGCGACCACATCGGCGATCCCCGCATTGGCGAGCGCGATCACGTCCATATAGCCTTCAACCACCACCACCCGCCCGCTCTGGCGCGCAGCGGGCGCGGCGCGGTGGAGGTTGTAGAGCGTGCGGCCCTTGTCGAACAATTCGGTGTCGGGCGAGTTCAAATATTTCGCCACGCCTTCTCGCTTGTCGAGGATCCGCCCGCCGAACGCGATCACCCGCCCGCGCGCATCGTGGATCGGCAGCATCACCCGACCGCGGAACCGGTCGTAATGCTCGCCCGCTTCGTTGGCGGCGCGCATCCCGGCCGCTTCGAGCATATCCTCGCCGAATTGAGGGAGCGCGTTGGGCAATGCCTGCCGGTCATCGGGTGCCCAGCCAAATCCGAATTCGCGGCATACCGCAGGTGCGAACCCGCGCCGTTCCAGATAGTCGCGCGCCGCCTTGCCGCCCGGCCCGGCGAGGGTTTCGACATAGAACGCCTGCGCGGCATCGGTCACGTCGATCAGGCTGGCGCGCTGTTCAGCGCGTTTGGCTTGTACCGGATCGGGCGCGGGGACTTCCATCCCGGCCTGCGCCGCCAGTTCCTTGACCGCGTCCATGAATTGCAGCCCGGCGTGATCGACCATCCAGCTGATCGCATCGCCATGCGCCCCGCAGCCAAAGCAGTGATAAAACTGTTTCTGATCGTTGACGTAGAAACTCGGCGTCTTTTCGTCGTGGAACGGGCAGCAACCCTTCCATTCGCGCCCCGCACGGGTCAGTTTGACGCTGCGCATCACCAGCGTGGACAGCGTGATCCGCGCGCGCAGTTCGTCCTTCCATTGCGGGGTGATGGCCATGGGCGACTATTGATCCCCGTTTCCGTTCGTGTCGAGGTGAGGCACCAGGATCATGTGCACCCGGTGTGGAAACAACATCCGTTCGTGCTGAGCTTGTCGAAGCACTGTCCTTCTTTTTCCAACCGACGTCTAAAAAGGAAAAGCAGCCCTTCGACAGGCTCAGGGCGAACGGAATGAGAGATCAGGAAAGCGCCGCTTTCACCAGCCCGCTCGCCAGTTTGCCATCCAGCACCGCGCCGTGGCGGGCTTTGAGTTCGCCCATCACCGTGCCCATATCCTTGATGGTGGAAGCGCCGGTTTCGGCCTTGATAGCCTCAATCGCGGCGATGGTTTCGGCCTCGCTCATCATCTGCGGCAGGAATTCCTCGATCACCGCGAGTTCGGCGCGCTCCACCGCCGCCAGTTCCTCACGCCCGCCGGCGACATACATCTCGATCGATTCGCGCCGCTGCTTGGCCATTTTCTGGAGCACGCTGACCACCAGTTCATCATCCGGGGTCGGCTTGTTAGACGTGCGTTCCTCGATATCGCGATCCTTGATCTTTGCGGAAATCTGGCGGAGCGCGGCGGTGCGGTCTTTCTCGCCCGCTTTCATCGCGGCGATGGTGGCGGATTTGATGTCATCACGGATCATGGCGTGTTTCCTGTGGATGGAATGAAGCGCCGCGCCTCTAACGCAAATCAACTGCCACGCCTAGGTTGACGCGGAGGGCTGGGGGGCTTAGCGGGCAAAACTTAGCAACATCGCTGGCTTTTTACTGGAACGGAGCGCCCCCAATGGCCGACCCCGCATCTTTCCGCGCGCAACCTTCCGGGGCGACGGGCTGCCTTGTGCTGGCCGATGGCACGGTGATCTGGGGCCGGGGGTTTGGCGCGGTTGGATCGTCGGTGGGCGAGGTGTGCTTCAACACCGCGATGACCGGCTATCAGGAAGTGATGACCGATCCCAGCTACGCCGCGCAGATCGTCACCTTCACCTTCCCGCATATCGGCAATGTCGGCGCCAATGCCGAAGATGTGGAGAGCAAGGTTGAAGGCGCAGTCGGCTGCGTGGTGCGTGAGGACGTGACCGAGCCTTCCAGTTTCCGCTCTATCGAGAAATTCGCTGAATGGATGGCCCGCAATGGCAAGATCGGCCTTTCAGGCGTGGACACCCGCGCGCTGACCCGCCGCATCCGCCAATCGGGCGCGCCCAACGCGGTGATCGCCCATGCGCCGGACGGAAAGTTCGATATCGAAGCGCTGCTAAAGCGCGCCTGCGAATGGCCGGGGCTTGAGGGGATGGATCTGGCGGTGCGTGTGACCCGCGATGCTGAAGAGCAGTGGGGCGGCGGCGCGTGGCAACTGGGCAAGGGCTATGGCCGCGCACCTTGGTCAAAACCCGCCATTACCGCCGTTCACCCTGAGCTTGTCGAAGGGTCGTCCTTTTCTTCTGAGGAAAAGAACGGTGCTTCGACAGGCTCAGCACGAACGGGTTCAGATTTACCCCACGTGGTCGCCATCGATTACGGGGCGAAGGACAATATTTTCCGCAATCTGGTGAAGGCCGGTGCGCGGGTGACGGTGGTGCCGGCCAAGACCTCGTTTGACGAGGTAATGGCGCTGGCACCCGACGGCGTGTTCCTCAGCAACGGCCCCGGCGATCCGGCGGCGACGGGGGAATATGCGGTGCCGGTGATCAAGGCGCTGCTGGATGCTGACATGCCGATCTTCGGCATCTGTCTGGGCCACCAACTGCTCGCGCTGGCGGCAGGCGCGAAGACGATCAAGATGCACCAGGGCCACCGCGGCGCAAACCATCCGGTGCAGAGGGTTGGCGAGGGCTGGGGGGAGACTTCGGGTCTGGTCGAGATCACCTCGATGAACCACGGTTTTGCGGTGGATGCGGCAACCCTGCCGGAGAATGTCGAGCAGACCCATGTGTCACTGTTCGATGGGACGAATTGCGGGATTGCGATCAAGGGCAAGCGGGCCTTTGCCGTGCAGTATCACCCTGAAGCTTCGCCGGGTCCGCAGGATAGCTTCTACCTGTTCGAGAAGTTTGTGGGGGGGCTGGGGTGAGGCGGCTCGGGGGTTGGGCGCGAAGCTGGATCGTGGCGACGGGACTCGTGATTCTTGTTTTCGTTGGCCTCGCATCGACCGAGAGTGATTTTCAGACGGTCTTCAACCGAAATGAATCTAGGACTAAAATTGAACACGATGCAGGATGTGCAAAAGAAGGGGTGGTTCAAGAGACGCTATCAGATGCCGCCGCTTATAATGGCGAAGCTGAAGCTGGAGTTCCTCCGCCACCCCCAAATTTCGTGTTTGATGAACCAGCTCCAGCTGGCTGGGAAGCCCGTTTTAGCTGCACCACTTATCGCGGTCTGATCTGGGGAGCCTGGCAGGGTTCTATGGTTGCTCTTCTCTTGTACATCGTCGGGCTGGCTATTCGTTGGGTGTATCGTGGTTTTGCAGAGAGGGCGACATGAACCTGAATATACACGACAAAGCGCTCTTGATCGCACTTAGGAAAGGCAATCACTTCAAAGCAAACCCCGGGGAAGTGGGGCAGCTTTTAAACCAAGCGATTGGCGACCTTGGACCTTCTGAAGGTCTTTCGAGTGCCCGTCGCCTACACGCTAACGGACTCGCATTAATCGTCAGAGACGATGATCGTCCCGGTGCAACTCTCTTGCGCATTACCGACGACGGGATCGCTTTGGCAGACAACCTTATGGAAAGCAGCCGCTCTTTGACATGGAGAGAGAAGATATCTGCAATTCCAAGAAGTGATTGGATCTCATTTTTTGCGCTTTTTGTTAGCGCGGTAGCACTGTTTAAAGGCGACTAATGCCCAAAAGAACCGACATCTCCTCGATCCTCGTCATCGGCGCCGGGCCCATCATCATCGGGCAGGCGTGCGAGTTCGATTACTCCGGCACGCAGGCGATCAAGGCGTTGAAGGAGGAGGGCTACCGCGTCATCCTCGTCAATTCCAACCCGGCGACGATCATGACCGATCCGGAATTCGCCGACGCCACCTATATCGAGCCGATCACGCCCGATATCGTCGCCAAGATCATCGCCAAGGAACGGCCCGATGCGCTGCTGCCGACGATGGGCGGACAGACCGCGCTGAACTGCGCGCTCAAGCTCGATGAAATGGGCGTGCTGGCCGAATATGGCGTGGAGATGATCGGGGCCAAGGCCGACGCGATCGACAAGGCGGAAAACCGCCAGCGGTTCCGCGATGCGATGACTGCCATCGGGCTGGAAAGCGCACGCAGCGGCATCGCCAACACGCTTGAAGAAGCGCGCGTGATCCTTGAACGCACCGGCCTGCCATCGATCATCCGGCCCAGCTTCACCCTTGGCGGCACCGGCGGCGGGATTGCATATAACAAGGCTGAATTCGACCAGATCGTGCGCGAAGGACTCGATGCCTCGCCCACCACCGAAGTGCTGATCGAAGAATCGCTGCTCGGGTGGAAAGAGTTTGAAATGGAGGTGGTGCGCGACCGCAAGGATAACGCGATCATCATTTGCGCCATCGAAAACGTCGATCCGATGGGGGTGCACACCGGCGATTCCATCACCGTCGCCCCGGCGCTGACGCTGACCGACAAGGAATACCAGATCATGCGCAATGCGAGCATCGCTTGCCTGCGCGAAATCGGGGTGGAAACCGGCGGTTCCAACGTGCAATTCGCGGTCAATCCCAAGGACGGGCGGTTGATCGTGATCGAGATGAACCCGCGCGTGTCGCGCTCATCCGCGCTGGCGTCCAAGGCCACCGGCTTCCCCATCGCCCGCGTCGCGGCGAAACTGGCGGTTGGCTATACGCTGGATGAGCTGACCAACGAGATCACCGGGGCAACGCCTGCCAGCTTTGAACCCACCATCGATTACGTCGTCACCAAAATCCCGCGCTTTGCCTTTGAAAAGTTCAAGGGCGCGGCGACCGATCTGGCGACCGCGATGAAATCGGTTGGCGAGGTGATGGCGATTGGCCGCAGCTTTGCCGAATCGATGCAGAAGGCGCTGCGTGGGCTGGAAACGGGGCTTGATGGCTTCAACCGCGTGCCCGAATTGGAAGGCCAGCCGCGCGACGTGATCACCGCCGCATTGTCGCGCCGCACGCCTGACCGGCTGCTCAAGGTCGGCCAAGCGTTCCGCGAAGGCATGAGCGTTGAAGACATCGCCGCCGTTACCTTTTACGACCCATGGTTCCTGCGCCAGATCGAAGCGATCATCGCCGCCGAAGCGCAAGTGCAGGCCGATGGCTTGCCGCGCGATGCGGCGGGCCTGCGGCGGTTGAAGGCGATGGGCTTTTCCGACAAGCGGCTTGCCACACTCGCCGTGCGTTCGGTCGGCGTGGCGGGGGGCATGGGCGAAACGCAGGCGAAGCGGTCTGGCCTGCTCCACGATGCGCTGCAAGCCATGGCGGGCGCGACCAGCGAGGACGAAGTGCGCGCGCTGCGCCGCAAGCTGGGCGTCACCCCGGTGTTCAAACGGATCGACAGCTGCGCCGCCGAGTTCGAGGCGATCACGCCCTATATGTATTCGACCTATGAAGCCCCCAGCTTTGGCGAGCCTGAGTGCGAAGCGGCCCCGTCAGACCGGCGCAAGGTCGTGATCCTTGGCGGCGGGCCGAACCGGATCGGACAGGGGATCGAGTTCGATTACTGCTGCGTTCACGCCTGTTTCGCGCTGGCGGAACAGGGGTTCGAAACGATCATGATCAACTGCAACCCCGAAACCGTATCGACCGATTACGACACGTCAGACCGGCTGTATTTTGAACCACTGACAGCTGAAGACGTGCTCGAAATCCTGCGCGTCGAACAGCAGAATGGCGAGCTGGTGGGCGTGATCGTGCAGTTTGGCGGGCAGACCCCGCTCAAATTGGCGCAGGCGTTGGAGGATGCGGGGATCCCGATCCTTGGCACATCGCCCGATGCGATTGATCTGGCCGAAGACCGCGAACGGTTCGCCAAGCTGGTGAACAAGCTGAAACTGCGCCAGCCCGATAACGGTATAGCCCGCAGCCGCGATGAGGCCGCGGCGGTGGCCGCCCGCATCGGCTATCCGGTGCTGCTGCGCCCATCCTACGTGCTCGGCGGGCGGGCGATGGAGATTGTCGACTCAGAAGCGCAGCTCGATAACTACATCGCTACTGCGGTGAACGTGTCGGGGGATAGCCCGGTGCTGATCGACCAATATCTGCGCGACGCGATCGAATGCGATGTCGATGCGCTGTGCGATGGCGATGAAGTGCGGATCGCGGGCGTGATGCAGCATATCGAGGAGGCGGGCGTCCATTCGGGCGATTCCGCCTGCACCCTGCCGCCCTATTCGCTGCCGCCGGAAATTATCGCGGAGATGGAGCGCCAGGCCGAAGCGCTGGCGCACGCGCTGGGCGTGGTTGGGCTGATGAATATCCAGTTCGCAGTGAAGGATGGTGATGTTTACCTGATCGAGGTCAACCCGCGCGCCAGCCGCACCGTGCCGTTTGTCGCCAAAGCCATCGGTCAGCCGGTCGCGAAAATCGCCGCGCGGGTAATGGCGGGTGAAAAGCTCGCCGCATTCCCGCCGTTCAAGCGCGATCTGCCCTACATGGCGGTGAAGGAAGCGGTGTTCCCGTTCGCACGCTTCCCCGGCGCTGATCCGGCGCTCAGCCCGGAAATGAAATCGACGGGCGAGGTCATGGGGATTGATACCAGCTTCGAAGCAGCCTTCCTCAAATCGCAATTGGGCGCAGGCATGGTGCCGCCGCGTTCAGGCACGGTGTTCGTCTCGGTCAAGAACACCGACAAGGCCGTGATTGTCCCGGCGGTGCGGCAATTGATCGATCAGGGCTTCCGCATCATCGCTACCGGCGGCACGCAAAGCTACCTTGCCGAACAGGGGCTGCCAGTTGAACGGGTGAACAAGGTGGCCGAAGGCCAGCCGCATATCGTCGACAAGATCATCGATGGCGATATCGCCCTGATCTTCAACACCACCGAAGGTTGGCAATCGCTGATGGACAGCAAATCGATCCGCATGGCGGCGCTTTCGGGCAAGGTGCCCTATTACACCACGGCGGCCGCATCGGTGGCGGTGGCGGCGGCGATTTCGGCGATCCATCCCGATCAGCTTGAAGTCCGATCAATGCAGGACTATTATAGCCAATAACTGACGCTGCTCCCCGAAATTGAAAGAGCCTTCAGCCGTGCGGATCGGGCGGCTAACAGGCTTTTCTTCTCTATCGCAGGTCAAGTGTCCGAGAAACGAAGAGAAAGAACAGAAAGATGGCGACGATGGAAAAGGTTCCGATGCTGGCCGAGGGGTATGAGCGGCTGACTGCCGACCTCAAGGTGCTGCGTGAGGAACGCCCGAAAATCGTCGAAGCCATCGAAGAGGCGCGCGCCCATGGCGATCTTTCGGAAAACGCCGAATATCACGCCGCCAAGGAACGCCAGGGCCAGGTCGAAGCGATGATCGGCGAAATCGAAGGCATGGTCAGCCGGGCGCAGATCATCGATCCCGCGACCCTGTCGGGTGACAAGATCATCTTCGGCGCGACCGTGACCTTGCTCGATGAAGAGGACAAGCCGATCCGTTACCAGATCGTCGGCCAGACCGAAGCCGATGCGAAAAAGGGGCGTATTTCCTACAGCTCACCACTCGCGCGTGCGCTGATCGGCAGGCAGGTGGGTGACGATATCGAAGTCACCGTGCCATCGGGTGAGCGGTTCTACCACGTCGACAAGATCGAGTTCATCTGAGGGCTTGTCGGCGCAGCGGCCTGCCTGTGCGCGGGTTTGGGGGGCGTTGAGGTGGGTTAGACCCATGCTAGACCCCTTCTTGGGGCGTTCGGGCAGCGTGTTTCACGTGAAACATTGGCAAGGGGGAACCCTGCGCCCTTATTCTTCCGGCGTCAGCAAGCGGTGGATGTGCACCACCACATATTTCATTTCGGCATCGTCGACGGTGCGATGGGCCTGAGCGCGCCACGCATCGACGGCGGCGTCATAAGAACTGAAAACGCCGACGACGTGGAGGCTTTCCGGGTCCTGGAATTCAAACCCGCGCGGGTCTTTGACGCGGCCGCCCATCACGAGGTGGAGCCGTTGGTCGGGGGTGGTTTCTGCCATGATATCAGCCTTTGGGGAGGAAGGTTGTGCCCCCTTTAACGCTTCGAGCGACAGGGACAAGTCTGCAAGCTGGGGAGGGGGCTTCTACCCTTTGGTCTTGGTGCGCAGGTCGTTCACCATGCGCCCGGCCTTGCTGCGGGTGTCGCGTGCCAGACTGCGCGATTTTCCCGCCGCTGCACCAGCGGCTTGCGCTGCGCCTGACTTCAATTTGCGGGCCTGCGCCGATGCGGCATCGCCCAACTCACCGGCCCGTTCCTGCCCGGTGCGGGCGGTCTGCACCGCATCATCGATCAGCGCCATGATATAGCCGACCGCCGCCTTTCCCAGCAATGTCCCGATCTGCGATCCTCCCCGCGCCGTCATGGTCTTGATGCCGGAAGTCGCGCTCGCCGCCGCGTTGCTGACCGCTCGGCGACCGGGGGGGGTGAGCAATCCGATCGCAAGGCCAATCGCCAGCGCGCCGCCGATCACCGCAAGCGGATGGGCGCGGGTATAATCCGCCGCAGCCGTCGCCGCCGCACGGGCATTGTCAGCCAGCGAACGTTCGGCATTGCGACGCTCGGCCGCTTCGATCCGGGCGCGCAGACTATCGCGCTTGCTATCGGCAAGGATGCTGGGCTGATCAGTCATTCGGGGTCTCCTTCGGAAGCTGCCACGGGGGCAGGCTCGGCTTCGCTGTCTTCGTCTGAGCTGTTAAAATCGTCGAGCCAATCGAGGATCGGCCCGCGCGAAAACCACAGGATGATCGCGCCCAGCAGCAGCGCCAGCGCGCCCTTGTGATCGCTGGCTTGCGCCGTGGCCTGTGCCAGCACATCGCGCGCGCCGGCCCGGATGCGGCCAGAAATGGTCGAACTGACCCCCGATGACACGCGACTGGCGATCCCTTCTTCACCAATACTGGCGCGCAGCCGCTCAATATCCGCAAGCACCACAGCGCGGGCGGCATCGCGCAGCGCGCGGTCTTCGATGTAGCGATCGGGTAGGTCGGTCATGCGCCACCGTCCGATACGAACATCGCCGCCACGGCCTTGCCATTGCCGCGCGCGGCCCATACCAGCGCAGCAACGCCTGCCAGCAGCACCCCGACGACAATCGCAATCGCGCCCCAGATCGTCACCAGCGGAGCCAGCGCGATCACCGCGCCCACGGCCAGCGCGATCAGGGCGATGTGGAGCAGCACCAATGCCAGCACCAACAGCGCCAGCGCCCGGGCCGTTTTTCGGCTCGCCAGACCAGCGCGGGTTTTCTGGAAGACGATTTCCGCTTCGGCATAGGTGCGCGCGTCATCGACCAGCGCGGTGATGTCATCGCGCAGGCTGTCGAAACTGTTACTGTCTTCGCCGGGATCGCCGTCCGGGCTTGTGGCCGGATCAGCGCTATCATCCTGTGGCGAAGGCAGCGGGCCGGGTTCGGGATTGTCCATGACCTGCTACCGCCAGCACCAACCCGCGATCAGCCCCGCTTTCCGCGAAACAGCCGGGCGATGAAAAAACCGACCACGGCGGCAATGCCCACCGCCACGCCGGGGCTTTTGCGCACCATTTCACGGGCATCTTCGCCCAGTTCCTCAACGCTTTTGGCTTCGAGCTTGGCCGAGGTTTCAGCCAGTGTGCGCGAGGCCTTGCGGGCATAATCGCCATATTGTTCGCCCAGCTTCTCGTCGATCTGCACCGCGCTATCGCCCACCACTTTGCCGATCGAGGCGATAGCATCGCTGGCGGTCTTTTTGCCTTCGACCGCCAATTCGCCCGCCTTGCTCAGTGCCTGTTCGCTATAGTGCTTGGCCTCGGCGGCCAGATCGGTGCCTTTGCCCTTGGCCTGTTCGCCGACAGTGCTGAGCCGGGTTTCGGCCTCGGCACGCAGGGCAGCAGCGCCAGCCTTTGCTTCTTCGAGCGCGGCGTTGAAACGGCTTTTCGCTTCAGCAGCCGGGGCAGCGCTTTTGGCGGTGGCCGCGGTTTTGAGCGGTGCCGCCTTGGTCGGGCCCTTGGCCTTGGTAGCGCCGCCTTTGGCCGGGCTAGCCGGGGTCTTGCGCGCCTTCGCGGCGGTCGATTTCGGGTCAGTCGGTTTCTGAGGGGTCGTATCAGCCATAAGGTTGTCCAATCTCCATTTCGTCCTGCTGCTCAGCGCCGCCCGCTTGCGCCCTTTCGATCAGGCGCTTAGGGGCTTCATACGCGCGGCAAATCGCAGAATCATGCCGTGCAAAGTGTCTTATCATTCTACAACACATTCCTGCCGGAGCCAAACATGACCGCCATCATCGACCTGCACGGACGCGAGATTCTCGACAGCCGCGGAAACCCTACCGTTGAGGTTGATGTGCTGCTGGAAGACGGCAGTTTTGGGCGCGCTGCGGTGCCATCGGGTGCCTCGACCGGGGCGCACGAAGCGGTTGAACTGCGCGACGGCGATGCTGCGCGTTATCTCGGCAAGGGCGTGTTGAAGGCGGTCGAAGCGGTCAACAGTGAAATCCGCGACCTGCTGATCGACAATTTCGATGCCGAGGATCAACGCGATGTCGACCTTGCGCTGATCGCTCTCGACGGCACGCACAACAAGGCGCGGCTTGGTGCCAATGCCATCCTTGGCACCAGTCTGGCAGTCGCCAAGGCGGCGGCCAATGCGCGCGGCCTGCCGCTCTATTCCTACCTTGGCGGTGTGTCTGCTCACCTGCTGCCGGTGCCGATGATGAACATCATCAATGGCGGCGAACACGCCGACAACCCGATCGACATTCAGGAATTCATGATCATGCCGGTCGGTGCGGACAGCATCGCCGAAGCCGTGCGGTGGGGCTCGGAAGTGTTCCACACGTTGAAAAAAGGCCTCGCACAAAAAGGCCTGGCTACCAGCGTTGGCGACGAAGGCGGGTTCGCGCCCGATCTCGCCAGCACCCGTGCGGCGCTTGATTTCATCATGGAATCGATCACCAAGGCCGGGTTTACCCCGGGTGAGGACATGGTGCTGGCGCTGGATTGCGCGGCCACCGAGTTCTTCAAAAACGGCCGCTATGAAATCTCGGGCGAGGGGCTGAGCCTGTCGGGTGAAGAAATGGCCGATTACCTTGCCAAGCTGTGTGACGATTACCCGATTCGTTCGATTGAAGACGGCATGAGCGAGGATGATTTCGCAGGCTGGGCGGCGCTGACTGCCAAGATTGGCGACAAGGTTCAGCTGGTGGGGGATGATCTGTTCGTCACCAATCCCGCGCGCCTGTCTGATGGTATCGCCAAGGGTCTCGCCAATTCGCTGCTGGTCAAGGTCAATCAGATCGGGACGCTGACCGAGACGCTCGCGGCGGTCGATATGGCGCACCGCGCGCGATACACCTGCGTGATGAGCCACCGTTCGGGTGAGACCGAAGACGCGACCATCGCTGACCTCGCGGTGGCAACCAATTGCGGACAGATCAAGACGGGATCGCTGGCGCGCTCGGATCGGCTTGCCAAGTACAACCAGTTGATCCGCATCGAGGAAGAACTGGGCGACAGCGCAGCATTTGCGGGCAAGGGCTGTTTCGGCGGGCGGTGCTGACTTCGGGGAGGGCTTACAGGCTCGCCTCAACCGCGTCAAAAAACCGTTCCATCGCCTTAACGCCGGTGTTGCTCAGCCGCACCAGCACGCGGCGGTTGTCCCCGGAGTCATTCTCACGCACGATCAGCCCTTCATCGGCAAGCACCCCGAGCCAACGGAGCCCAGTGGTCGCTGGCGCAGCTGATCCGATGCACGCGCTCGAAACCGAAACCGGCTTGCCCTCTGCCTGCGCGATGAAGAGGTCGAGCAGAATATCCCAGGCCGGTTCACCGAATAATTCGGGGTTGCCGAAAATCACGGCGCGTTTGCGGCGCAGGCTATAGGTTTTCCGGGCCAGCACGAGATGGCGACGATCCGAACGCGGCGCACGATCCTGTGCGCTGGCCGGCGTAGTGCCTGCCTCCGGGGCGGAGTCAGCCACATCACGCAACCTTGCGGCAATTGCCACCAGCTCATCTGCCAGCGGTTGCAATCTGAAAGCCGAAACGGCGGTGACCGATCCATCAGAATCGACGCTGTCAGGCGCTATGGGGTTATCCATATGCCAGTCTCCGTGCCGGAGCCGTTGAAGCAAAAGAACTACGTTGGAACACGGATCAGAGCTAGCGTGGCTAGCCGTGCTTGGCTTTAAGGGGAAATACGCATTGCGTTCTTTTCCCGCCGTAAATCTGGCCCTGTAAGACCCCGATTTTATTGGGACTAAATCTATAGCACTGATCGCCGCGTTTGTCCAAGTCTGAGGTGCTGGATCGCCGCATCGAGATGCGCGGCACCAATAAGAGCACCCATCCGATCTAGCTCGGTGAGCTGTTTTTCCAGTTTGGCGATAATGTGATGCAGGTCGGGTTGCTCCTATAACGCGGCTTTGTCATTTGTCACTGTGATATCCTGAAGCTGGCTGCACGTAACTGCTATCCCGTGCGACCGGCGAGCAACAGCTTAATCTGGTCGGGTATCGCGTTAATAGCTTACGGAAATCAACAGAGGGAAACTACGTAGTCGGTCAAAATGGGACAGTTTATGTCCGTGAAACCAGAACCCTACGGGTCAGCGCTTCAATGCCCGAACCGCTTTTGCAACTGGAGCAACGCAAGTGCCGCCTTGGCCGCCTCGCCGCCCTTGTTCTTTTGCGCAGGGTCAGCGCGTTCGAGCGCCTGTGCCTCGTTTTCCACCGTCAGAATGCCGTTGCCGATGGCAATCCCGTCCATCGTCAAGGCCATGATCGCGCGGGCGCTTTCACCGGCGACGATTTCGAAGTGATAGGTTTCACCCCGGATCACAACGCCGATGGCAACAAAGCCGTCATATCCGCCGCTTTCCGCAGCCATTGCGATGGCGCCGGGGATTTCCAGCGCTCCGGGCACAGTCAGCACCTCGACCTCATGCCCGGCACCCGCCAACGCGGCCTTGGCCCCGGCAATCAGCATATCGTTAAGGTGTGCGTAGAACCGTGCTTCGACGATCAGGATACGGGCCATGCAAGCTTACTCCGGAATGGGTTGGTGACTGGTGATGGTAAGGCCATAACCTTCAAGCGCAACGAGATCAGGGCGACTGTTCGATAACAGCACCATGTCGCTGACGCCCAGATCAACAAGGATTTGCGAACCGATACCGATATTGCGCAGTTCCTCGTCGTGCTGCCATTCGCCAGTGCCCACGCGCCCAGTCAGGATCACGATTACGCCCGAGCCATGCTCTCCAATCGCTTGCATCGCGCGTTGCAGCGTGCGTTTTCGCGGGCCGGGCTGGCCCAGCACATCGTCAAACACCGAAATCGGGTGAACGCGGGCGAGGGTGGGTTCGCCAGGCACGACGTGGCCTTTTTGCAGAACGTAGGCCTCATTACCGGCCACCCGGTCGCGATAGGTGATCATGCGCCACTGGCCGCCGTAATCTGAGGTGAAAGCGCGTTCGTTCAACCGCTCAACCAGATGATCATTGCGCATCCGGTAGGCGATCAGATCGCGGATCGTGCCGATCTTGAGATCATGCCGCCGGGCGAATGTCACCAGATCATCGAGCCGGGCCATCGTCCCATCCTCGTTCATGATCTCGCAGATCACGCCCGAAGGGTTGAGCCCGGCCAGCCGTGAAATATCGACCGCTGCCTCGGTATGCCCGGCGCGCACCAGCGTTCCACCTTCGCGTGCCATCAGCGGAAAAACGTGTCCCGGTGTCACAAGATCGTCAGGCCCCTTGGCAGCATCAATCGCAACCGAAATGGTGCGCGCACGGTCAGCCGCCGAAATGCCGGTGGTCACGCCTTCCTTTGCCTCGATCGAGATGGTGAAGGCGGTCTGCATCGATTCCTTGTTGTTGCGGCTCATCGGTTGCAGGTTGAGGTGATCGACACGTGCCTTGGCAAGCGCCAAGCAGATCAGCCCGCGGCCATGCGTGGCCATGAAGTTGATCGCCTGCGGGGTCGCCATCTGCGCGGGGATGATCAGATCGCCTTCATTTTCGCGGTCTTCATCGTCGACGAGGATATACATCCGCCCGTTCCGCGCCTCATCGATGATTTCCTCGATGCTGGCGAGCACGGGGCGTTCGTCATTCGCGATAAGAAAGCCTTCAAGCTTGGCGAGGGTTTCGGCGGTGGGGTTCCACGTATCCTCGGTGCAATCACGCAGGGTGTTGGCGTGGAGACCAGCGGCACGGGCGAGCCCGGCCTTAGTCATTGCACCGGATGTGACGAGTTCACGCACGCGTGTGATAGATGATGTGTTCATGCCATGTTAGTATCACAGTGAAATGTGATTGCAAGTATGGCGTGACACATTGCACGGTCGGTATCCCTACGGTAGGGGCAACGCCAGCACCGACAACGGAGAATCTGCGGACGGCGCTCGGTACTAAATAAACGCATGGGCGCGGTCAGGGTAAGCGAGGCGTATATGTTCGGATCGTTTGACTTGTTCGTTGAGGTGATGGTGCTTCCGGATATTGAGGCGGGCCGCTTGTCGTGTGCCGATATAATCGATGTGGCCGCCACCCTTCGCCGTTGGGGGGAAGATGGCACTTGGAAGCGGCCATTATGGGATATTGCTTAGGTGGCCTGCCGATATTTCCAAACCGATCCGTAAATCAATCCCAAAAATCCGAAACCGATACACGCGAAAAAGAACCAATGCGTGATGCTGGCATCAAGTGAGCGAGGAGTTAAAAGCCACAGCGCAGCACCATGAACAATAAGTAAGCCGGTTTGAACTGGCCATGATCTGCGATTGGATAGATTCTGAAAGCGAACAATCCAGCCTCCTGTTGGAAGGACAGACGGCACACTCGGTCGATCTGCAAACAGCCTTTCCGGTAGTAGTGACCACTCGTGTTGCTCTCTGAGAATTAGAACAAGCATCACCGCGCCTAGTGGATTGACTCCAACGTTTGGAACCCCCGGTTACGTGCGGCGATGATTTCGTCGGGGTCCGCCTTCCAGACGAAGGGCTTTGGATGGCTGG